>CACZQF010000129.1 GCA_902783245.1 uncultured Spirochaetaceae bacterium
ATGTGACAAGTTTGCATATCGGCATGTGACAAGTTTGCATATCGGCATGTGACAAGTTTGCATATGGGCATGTGACAAGTTTGCATATGGGCATGTGACAAGTTTGCATATGGGCATGTGACAAGTTTGCATATCGGCATGTGATAAACTTGCGAATATCGGAATGATGATATGATCATTGTTCCTGCCGCTCTGTTTGACAAAGCCGGGGCAATGAGGTAGAGTTATCTCATTCCACAAAAGACTCGGCAGGGACAGACAGTTGAAAATTCGTTTTTGGGGCGTAAGAGGCTCTATTCCAGTCAGTTTATCGCGGCAGCAGGTGCAGGCAAAGCTTTCGGCTGCAATACAACGTATCTCTGTAAAAGATTTGGAATCTGCTGATACACGGGAGCGTTTCATTGCTTCTCTTCCTGAGTGGATGTTCGGCACGGTCGGCGGAAATACCTCCTGCGTGCAAATCGTCACTGACAACGGCTGCGAAATCCTGCTGGACGGCGGAACAGGTCTGCGGGTATTGGGAAAAGATTCTCCGCTGCCTGCCGATAAACACTACGACTTGGTTTTGTCGCATTTTCACTGGGATCATATTCAGGGAATTCCTTTTTTTTGTCCGCTGTATAATCACGATGTTTCCGTAGACATTTATTCTGCATATCCGGCAATGGAGCGTATTTTGCGTGCGCAGATGGACCGTCCGTACTTTCCTGTAGCTTGGGATGTTTTTAAAAGCAGCGTGGCGTTTCATACCGTTGCGCAGGGGCAGGAATTTTTGCTGAAGAATGGTGAGGTGAAAGTTTACAGCTGTAAAATGAATCATCCCGGCAATTCGTATTCATATTCATTCGTCTGCGGCGGCAAAAAGCTTGTGTATGCGACTGATATTGAATTGAATGCGCATGAGCTGGAAAACAGGGATGCAAGACGTGCGCATGTTTTTAAGGATGCTGATGTTTTGATATTTGATTCGATGTATACTGCAGAAGAAGCCAAGCTGAAGACCAATTTCGGACACTCTGCATTTATGTCCGCTATTGATTTTGCAACCGCCTGGAATGTAAAAAATCTGTATCTTTATCATTATGAGCCCGCGTACGATGATAAAAAGCTTGATGCAATACTGCTTGCTGCCAGACGGTACGCAGACTATATCAGCGGCGGCAAAGTTTCGGTACATCTTGCTGTTGAGGGAGCTGAAATAGAATTATGAGTGACACGGCGTATACGGATGAGATGTCGTTTGATTATCATTTCACCCCTGCAGAAACGGCGGTGCTGGCCCGCTTTTTACGAGCCAGGCAGTCGGAGCTGCCGGAGGAGCTTGCCGCATTTTCTATAGCTGTGGAGCGGGCTGTATACAATGCTATGTCGATAGATGAAGTAGAACGGTTTTATTCATGAAAAGACACACGTTTTTAAAACTTGTTTCGTTTCTCGTGCTTCTTCTGCTGCTTTCTGCCGGAGCCGGCTATGTGTACCGGGGTTACCTGTGCGAGCCTGTTACAGATTCTTCCGCTGCCCGTAAAGTTACGCTGACAGTTCCGAGCGGTATGACGATAGCAAAGGTCGCCTCATATCTTTCCGAGCAGCAGCTTATTCATAATAAGTATTTTTTCTATTATGGCGCAAAATATCCTGTGCTGGTAAAAGGCCGTGAAACATCAGGCCCGCTGGTGCTTAAAAGCGGCGTCTATGATCTCAGCAGTGATATGACGCTTGCTCAGATTTATGCTGTACTGTCATCCGGTATTTCCGGTCAGGTACATGTCACCATACCGGAAGGGCTTACGCTGCGTAAGGTCGCGCAGCTTCTGGAGGAGCAGAAAATCTGCAGCGCACAGGATTTCATAGCAAAAGGGCATGATGTGCAGCTGCTTGCAGAATATCATATCCCTGCCGAAAGTTTTGAAGGCTATCTGTTCCCGGATACATATTATCTTATTCCCGGTATGGACAGTTCGGACGTGCTCACAAAGATGGCGGATAATTTTTTTGCGCATATACAGTCTATCCCCGGACTGAGCGAAGCGCCCGCCGATGTGCTGCATACCAAGGTAATCCTCGCGTCGATTGTGGAACGTGAGTACCGGATTGCCGAAGAAGCGCCGCTGATTGCAAGCGTGTTTACAAATCGCATTAATAAAGAAATCGGCCTGTATTCCTGCGCGACGATTGAATACATCATTACCGAAATTCAGGGAAAAGAACATCCTGACGTGATAACGTATGATGACCTGCAGATTGACAATCCGTACAATACCTATAAATGGCGTGGACTGCCTCCGGGACCTATTTCTAATCCCGGAACGGTCGCACTGGCCGCTGCGGCAAATCCCCCAGAAACAAACTATTATTTTTTCAGGGTCGTGGATGCAGCCGCCGGCAAACATGTGTTCAATTCCAATTTTCAAAGTCATGTGAATTCTGGTAATACGCTCTATACAAAAAAAGCGGCAGGAAGTAAATAATGGCCGGCCTTATATCCCGTGAAACTATTGATGCGGTTGAGCGGACTTCTGACATTGTGGCCATTATCGGAGAGTATACAAAGCTTGAGCGCAGGGGCAGTAATGATTACTGGGGCTGCTGTCCGTTTCATAACGAAAAAACGCCGTCTTTCCATGTAGATGCTGACAAGGGGTTTTATTACTGTTTCGGCTGCCATGCGGCCGGCAGTGTGGTGAAATTTATACAGGAAAAAGAAAAGCTGTCTTTCACGGATACGATCGTCATGCTCGCCAAGCGGGCAGGAATTGAGGTTGTTTATACCGGCGGCAGCGTGCCTGAAAAAAAAGACAATACAAAAGAGCTGTATATTGAGCTTTACAACAGGGTTGCAGGTACATTCCATTATCTGCTTACGCAGGATAAAAGAGGACGCTCCGCATTGGAGTACATTACATCGCGCGGCCTGACGCAGGAGACGATTGAAAAATTTAAGCTCGGCTATGCTCCTGCTGACAGACGGTGGCTGCGGACTTTCCTTAAAGGCAAAAACTTCAGCGATGAGTTTTTGAATAACTCCGGATTGTTCAGCAAGAAATATCCCGACAGTGCGTTTTTCAGCGACAGGCTCATGTTCCCGATTTTTAACCGTCATAGTCAGGTGGTTGCTTTCGGCGGCAGAATCCTTCACGGTGATGGTCCTAAATATCTGAACTCAAGCGAAATGATCCAGTATAAAAAGGGCGAGACGCTCTTTGCATTTAACTTTGCAAAAAAAGCCATAGGCGAAACCAGAAAAGTTATCTTTTGCGAAGGGTATATGGACTGCATTGCCTACCATCAGTGCGGCATTGAGTATGCGGTCGCACCGTTGGGCACAGCTTTGACGGAGGATCAGATAAAACTGATCAGCGCGTTCGTTGATACGGTGCTGCTTTCATTTGACAGTGATTCCGCCGGACAGCAGGCTACGCTCCGTGCAATTCTCATGGTTCGTCAGGCAGGACTGACCTGCAGGGTCATACAGCTCAAAGGTGGAAAAGATCCTGCAGAAATTATGCTTGCATATGGTGCAGAAACGTTGACGAATGACGTAAACTCCGCTATATTAGACAGTGATTATCTGTTATCTAAAATTGGGGAAGAATATCCGGTTGACACGCCCGAAGGAAAAACTCGGGCTGCCCTTGCGTATTTTCCATACATAGATTCCCTGCAATCGGATATACAGAAAATATCATGTTTGGAACAATTGTGCCAGACATTTAGCTTAAATCCAGAGGCGGTAAGAAGGGACTTTAACAATCGGGAACAGGCTCAGGAGCGTGTGCGAATAAGACAACCGCAGCCGCAGGAAAACAAGATCAGAAAAATAAAGCTGACCTCTGAATTGCGGGCAGTTCTAGCGGTGGTTACAGACCTAACACAGTATTCCGTTATACGAAATGAGCTTACTGTAGACGATTTTGAGGACCCCCTTGCAAAAAAGATATTCATTGCCTTGGAAGAATGTTATAGGAATGATGCAGATTCTTTAACGATCAACGGTGTGCTGTCGTATTGTGATGACAAGGAATTGCAGCAGCTGATTATACAGTCAGTCGCTGACAAGGAATTTTCTATTAATACTGTAAAAATAATCACCGACAGCATCCGGCTGATAAAAAGAAATAAGCTTGAGCGGAAGAAAGAGAACCTGATGATTCAGTTGCATCAGCTCAATCCTGCATCGCCTCAGAACGCAGAAATTGTGCGGGCATTGCTTTCTGAAAAAATGGATATCGATAAAAAACTACAGACTTTGTAGTAAGGTGATAGAATAGAATGGATCAAGAACAGAACCCTGAAGTTATAAAATTACTGGAATATGCAAAAAACAAAGAATTCGTTACATGGGATGAAATAGCGGAAATTTTAGGGCAGGACTTTGTAAATTCTCCGAATATGGAAACGGTGCTCCAGCTGCTTACGAAAAATAATATTCGTGTGCAGGAAGAAATCGAGCCGGAGATGGAAGACGATGAAGATGATGAGGCTCTGGAAGAAAGCGACGAAGAGGCTGAGATTCTTGATGAAGAAAAAGAAGATGATGACCGTCAGCGTCTGGTAAACAGCGACAAAGAGTCCAGCGTAGATGATCCTATCCGCCTGTATCTGCGGGAAATTGGTAAAGAAAATCTGCTTACAGCTGAGCAGGAAGTTATTCTGTCAAAGAAGATGGAGGCCGGTGAAAACATCATAAAGGATGTGATAAAGCATTCCGGCGCTATGATTCCTGAGTTTTTTGCCGTTGCACAGAAAGCATTTACCCGTATAGATCTGCATGAACCCGGTCGTCCGAGAAAAGAACTTAATGAAGAGATGGCTGAAAAACGCCGTCTGAAGACATTCTACAGTGAGCATTTGAAGGCTGTGCTGCCTGAGCTGAAACAGTACATGGCATTAAAGCGCCAGCTGTTTGAAGGCGAGCAGTCTGTTAAGATTTTTGATGCTCCGGCTTTGGCTCCGCTTCGTGCCAGGATCGTACCTGAGCTGCAGAAGCTTGATATTCAGACCGAAGAAATTGACCGTATCAGTGCAAAGTTTATAGATGCATCAGCAAAGATCGCTGACTATAAGCACAAGCAGGAAAAAAAGATGAAGGAGCTTCATATCACAAATCCGAATGAGCTCCGCAGCATCGGCCGCCGTATTTCTATTCGTACGGAAGCGGTGAAACTTGAGGAAGAGCTCGGCATGTCGGCTGATGACGTACGTGAAGTCTATACGCAGATTCAGAAAATTGACCGTAAGCTCAGACGGCTTGAGTATGAGTTTGAGAACAGTATTTCTGAAATCCTTTCAATGACTCAGGAAATCCAGCGCGGCCGTATCATGATGGAGCAGGCTAAGAACCGGCTTATCAATGCGAACCTGCGTCTTGTGGTGTCTATTGCAAAAAAATATACCAACCGCGGCCTGCAGTTCTTTGATTTGGTTCAGGAAGGTAATATCGGCCTCATCAAGGCTGTTGAGAAATTTGAGTACAGCAAAGGATTTAAATTCTCAACATATGCAACCTGGTGGATTCGTCAGGCGATTACCCGCAGTATCTCAGATCAGGCTCGTACTATCCGTGTTCCTGTTCATATGATCGAGCAGATCAATAAGGTTGTGCGCGAGTCCCGTCAGCTGATGCAGAAGCTAGGCCGTGAGCCGACCGATGATGAGATTGCACAGCAGCTCTGTTGGCCGGTTGCACGTGTCAAGCAGGTGAAAAATGTGGCAAGAGAGCCCATCTCGCTTGAAACTCCTATCGGTGAGGAAGAAGATTCACTTCTCGGCGATTTTATCGAAGACAAAGAAGTGGAGAATCCTGCAACGCAGACGGCGTATACACTGCTGCAGGAGCAGCTCAAGCAGGTGCTGAGCACGCTGCCTCCGAGGGAGCAGGAAGTCCTGAAGATGCGCTTCGGCCTTGAGGACGGCTACTCTTTGACGCTTGAGGAAGTCGGCCTGTATTTCAATGTAACCCGTGAACGTATCAGACAGATTGAGGCGAAGGCTCTGAGAAGGCTCCGCCATCCGCGCCGGGCCAGCGGACTGCGTGATTATATTGAAATGTAATAGACTAAAGTCATAAATTGATATATATTATCAGAATATCGTGACCCAGAGGTTTTTTGTATGGTAATGACAGAAATTTTTGACAAGCTAAAATCTTTGCAGGATGTTCTTGCAAAGAAATATGACCTTGAAACAAAAATTGAAGAAGCCCCTAAGCAGTTGAGTGCACAAGATGAGCTGCTGTCCAGGCTAAAAAAGGAATATATCGAAAAGCACGCAACATATGAAGATCTGCGTACTAAGGTTCTCAGCTTAAAAGCTGACCTTGAGGCTACAGAAAAGATCCGGGAGCAGGGTGAGGCTGGAATGGATAACATTACGACCCACCGTGAGTACGAGGCTTTGGAAAAGCAGATCTCCGAGGCAAACAGCCGTGAGCAGGATATCCGTAAGGAACTGTCAGGTCAGGAAAAAGATCTGGCAATGCTTCAGGAATCCCTTAAATCTGATGAGGAAATGATTGCCTCTTCCGAAAAAGAGCTTAACACCAGCAAGGAAAAGCTGAACGAGCAGCTTTCCGGTTATAAAGCTAAGCTGGATACTTTGCAGCAGGAAGAGCAGACGATCACTCCCGGTCTTGATCCCGAAATCGTTTACAAATTCCAGCGCATTATTCAGCGGAATACCCAGGGTATTGTCGCGGTGAAACGCGGTGTATGTGAAGGCTGTCATATGATCCTTCCTGCGCAGTTTGCAAACGAAGTCCGCGAAGGCGAAAAGATCCTGTTCTGTCCGTATTGCAGCCGTATTCTGTACTATCAGGAAGTTGAGGCTGGTGAGGATGATACCGGATATTACATGATGGATGATACCGGCAGCCTTGCAGACCTTGATGACGATTTCGTCGATGAAGATGAATCCGAAGACATCGATATTGATGATGAGGAGGCATCTGCTGATTCTGAATTTGACGACGATGATGAAGAGGAAGATGATTCAGAAGAGGAAGATTAATAAGTAATTAAACAGAAAGAATATAACCGCTTTGCCGCTTTCTGATGATAGATTACGGCAAAGAGCGAAAGTCCGGGCTCCACCGGAAAAAATGCCGGGTAATAACCGGGCAATATTCGGTAATTGCATAAGTTATTGTATAATCCGAGTATTGACAGATAGTGCCACAGAAAATATACCGTCTGCGGAATTTATTCCGCAGGTAAGGGTGAAAAGGCGGGGTAAGAGCCCACCATATTTCTGGAAACAGAAATAGTATGGAAAACCTCATTTGGAGCAAGGCCGAACAGCAGCTTTCATTTCCGGGATTTATGCTGCGGGTAGGTCGCTGAAGCTGCAGGGTAATCTGCAGTTTGGATAGATGGTTATCGCAGGGCTTTGCCTTGCGGACAGAACCCGGCTTATTGTTCTTTCTGTTTTTTATATACAAGGTAAGGCTGTTGTGAGAAGAAACAAAAGAGATAAAAAAGCTCTGCCGATTTTGCTGCTTTCTGTTCTTATACTTGCGGCTGTGGCGGGATTGTCTTACCTTGCTTTTTTCTTTGTTCGAATTCCAATTAATAATGCAGCGGCAGTCAGGGATGTGCAGAAGCTCTGGAGCGCCCATGACTATGCTCAGACATATAAAGCCTGCAATGAAATTTTATCCAAGCAGCCGTTCAATAATACCGCGTTGACGCTTAAAGGCTATTCTGCGTTTTATCTTGCTGTAAAAGAAACCGATACAACCCAAAGTCATGAGCTGCTTGATACCGCTATTATAAGCATGCGGGTGGCTCTTCAAAATGCAACTGAAAAATTACTTCCGCAGCTCTATTATATGCTTGGCAAGGCGTATTTTTATAAAAACACCTTGTCGTCCTATCATTATTACGCAGATCTTGTTATAAACTATTTAACGGAAGCTCAGAACCGCCAGTACAAAGCTGATGATATTTCATTATATTTAGGACTGAGTTACGCAGCCCTTAATATGACTATGGAAAGTATCTCTGCATTTACAGAGGCGCTGTTAGTCAGGGAATCAGATACCCTGCTCATGGATATTGCGTCCCAGTATTATAAGGCTGGACAGGAGACTGTTGCAAAGCAATATGTCTATCGGGTGGTAACCGCCAGTGAAGATGAGGATTTAGTAAATAAAGGACATATGCTTTTAGGGCAGATATATATAAACGAAGACAATCTTGCGGAAGCACGAACAGAATTTGAAACAATTTTGAAAAAAAATGCAAATTCTGCTGACGCACACTATTGGCTTGGTGTAATATATGAGAAACAAGGTGATTTAATAAAAGCAAGGGCAGAATGGAGAACTGTGCTAAGAATACAGGTTACTCATTCCGGCGCATTGCAAAAAATGGCAGATTATAAGTAAAATCTTCTTTAATGAAGGATTTTTGCCGCTGTTCCGTTTCGGACTGGCGTTACATATGAATTAGAAAGTGGGAGGATAAAAATGTCTTTTTTTGACAAATTTTCTACTGATATCGGAATCGATTTAGGTACTTGTAATACACTTATTTATGTTCGTGGAAAAGGCATTGTAGTAGATGAGCCTTCTGTAGTAGCCGTTGAAAAAGGAACCAAGCGGGTCGTTGCAGTCGGTGCGGAAGCTAAGCGCATGCTGTGGAAAACGCCCGGCAATATCATTGCTATCCGCCCGTTGTCGGACGGTGTAATTGCCGATATCGACAGCACCGAAAAAATGCTCAAGTATTTTATTTCAAAAATTATGCCCCGTCATCATTTCATCAATTCAATGCGGATGAAGATCGGTATTCCGTCCTGTATCACTGATGTTGAACGGCGTGCGGTAATCGAAGCTGCGCTGAAAGCCGGCGCAAAAGATGTTGATATTATCGAAGAGTCCCGTGCCGCAGCTATCGGTGCAAAGATTCCGATCTATGAGCCGGCCGGTCACATGGTATGTGATATCGGCGGCGGTACCACAGAAACAAGCGTTATTTCTCTTGGCGGTATGGTTATCACCACCTCAATCCGGGTGGGCGGCGACAAATTCGACGAAGCTATTGTAAAGCATATCCGGAGCGTTCACAATCTGGTTATCGGACAGCAGACTGCGGAGCGGCTTAAAATTGAGATCGGTAATGCAGCGCCTGATAAGAATATCGAAAAGATGGAAATAAAGGGGACGGATGCTATCACTGGTTTGCCTCGTCCGCTGGAAGTGGACAGCGTAGAGGTGAGGGAAGCTCTGAAAGATCCTGTTGCCCGTATCATTGAAGAAATAAAGAATACCCTGGGACATACACCTCCGGAGCTGGCAGCTGATATCGTTGAGCGCGGTATTGTAATGACCGGCGGCGGTTCTATGCTTAAGGGCCTGCCCAAGCTGATTTCAAAGGAAACTGGTGTTCCCGTAATTCTTGTGGAAAAACCGCTTGAATGTGTTGCGCTGGGAGCCGGAGAATCGTTTGAGCTTGACAAAAACATGTCACATGATCGCTCCGTATATGATAACCTGAATAAATAAGGGTATCCTATAATGGCTAAACAGAGAAAGATTTCTATTCACTTTAGTATTTCAGAGTTTCTGTTCTTAATCTTTTTTTTGTTTTCCAGTATCATGTTGGCATTCAGCTCAAAAAGCTTTGTCCTCCGGTTTGATGAGATTGGATTTTCCATATTGACATATGTTCAGGATAAGATTTTCTTTGTGAAATCTAAAATGAACGATGTTGTGCTTCTGGTACAGGAAACGACGCAGCTGCGGCAGGATAATGAAGTACTCAAAGAGCGGCTGAAAAATTATGAGTATATGCAGCGGAACAATTCTGATATCCGTAAGGAAAACGAACGGCTCCGCGTGCTGCTTGATTATTCAGAGTCCCTTGTACAGAAAAACTATCCTGCAGAAATTATAGGACGCGATACAGACAGCCTGTATTCATATATTATTATAAATAAAGGCAGCAAGCACGGCATCAGGAAGAACCTGCCTGTTATAGCTTATCAGAACGGAAATACCGGAATTGTCGGTAAAGTCACTTCCGTCGGATATGCGACAAGTCAGATCATGCCGGTGTACAATATTCATTGCTCAGTGTCCGCCCGTATAAAAAATACGCGGGATATCGGTATAGTTGTCGGATCCGGTAATGCCAACAGCCCGCTTCGTATGCAGTACATAAAAAAGCGGGTGCTTGATGAATTGCGTCATGGTGATGTAGTCGTGTCTTCCGGCGAAAATGATAATTACATAAAAGACATTCCGATAGGAACGATCGATGAAATTGTAGTCGTTGACTATGATTCATCATTGGACATAAAGCTTACTCCTGCCATAGACTTTTCACGGCTTGAGGATGTGATTGTTATTGACTTAAAAGAGCTGCGAAATAGTCCGGGAGATTAAGTATGATAAAATATGCTGTAACAATGCTTTTGATACTGCTCGGTTTTGCTTTGTTTGAAGCCGCAATTCTTTCTAATATTTTTTTCCTTCCGGCAATACCAGATTTTCTTCTTATCTGCGTGATGTTTTTTTCTTTCAACGGTGGAAAAATAGCAGGTGAGTGCGCCGGCTTTCTGTCAGGCCTGTTTCTGGACTGCCTGAGCGGCTGTCCGTTCGGCTTGAACAGTCTGTATCGGCTCGTGATCGGTTATTTTGCAGGTTACTTCCAGAAAACGTTCACGCTTGACGCCATTATTTTACCGGCGATCATCTGTTTCCTGGCGACGCTTTTAAAATTCTTTCTTACTTCGGTCATATCACTGTTCTATCCGAATGTTGTGAATACATACAGATTGTTCTCGCTGGAATTTGGATTTGAGCTTGCCATGAACGTAATTCTAGCCCCTCCGGTGTTTAAACTGCTGCATTGCTTTTTTACTAAAGATAACGGCAGGGAGAATATACGCTGATGATAAACACGTATGGCGTTGAAAAAGAAATGAATAATCCGCTGTCCGACAAAAAAATTGCAACTACGTTTTTCTTTGTAATCGTCGTTGTGACTATGGTTGTATATATGTCACGGCTGTATCTCATGCAGGTCACTCACGGCGAGCAGTACCGCAACCAATCCCGGAATATTTCTTCGCAGATTACGGAAATACCTGCTCAGCGCGGCGAAATCTTTGACAGAGACCATACGATGCCTATGGTTATCAACACTGATTCTTTTGTTGTTATGCTGACTCCCGGCGAAATACCGGCCGGATACTATGATACGATCGCGCTGCGTCTTGCCGGATATTTGGGTATTGCAAAACATGATATCGATAAAAAGATTCCTCCGTCGGAGCGCAGGTCGTTCAGAACAAAGCAGATCAGAAGCAATGTTCCGTTCAATATCATTGCCAATATCGCGGAAAACAGTATTGATCTGCCGGGTGTTTCGTGGGCATCAAAACCGGTCAGAAACTATGTTACGCTCGGCGCATTGTCGCATGTTATTGGGTATGTGGGTGATATCACAAATGAAGAGCTCAATATCATGTATAATCAAGGGTATACGTCAAACAGTATTGTCGGTAAAGCCGGTATAGAGCGGCAGTACGACAATCTGCTGCAGGGAACTCCGGGCAGGGAAATCAGAACGGTAGATGTGCGCGGAAAGATTTTGTCTGCAAAGCCTGTGGTTGATCCTCCTCAGATGGGTAAGGATCTGGTTCTGACTATTGATACGCGCATCCAGACGCTGGCGGAGCAGGCGCTCGGAAAGCGGGTAGGGGCTGCTATCGTTTTGAAGGCCAACACTGGAGAAGTCCTGGCTATGGTTTCATACCCGTTTTTTGATCCGAACATTTTTACAACCGATGATTTTTCTTCTGAATACGAAGAACTTGTAAAAGATCAGAATAAGCCGCTGCTGAACAGGGCTGTGAATGCAGCCTATCCGCCCGCATCAACGTTTAAAACAATTATGTCTGCTGCACTGCTGACGGAAAAATCATTTCCTTCTGATAAAAAAATTGAGTGTACCGGACGTCTTTCGTACGGCGGACGAACATTCCACTGCTGGCTGCATGCTCCGGGACACGGATGGCTTGATTTAAAGGAAGCGCTTGCGCAATCCTGTGATGTTTATTACTGGATTGTCGGACGTGACAACCTTGGTGTAAATAAGATTTCTTACTATGCAAAGCTGTTCGGTTTCGGCCAGGACACTAAAATTGATCTGCCGAGCCGCTCAAACGGATTTATGCCTACAGTTGAATGGAAAGAGCGTCGCTATCATGAAAAATGGCTTGGCGGAGACACTATGTCAATTTCCATCGGTCAGGGATATACGCTGGCAACACCGCTGCAGGTAGCGAATATGATGGCCATGGTGTCTAACGAAGGCGTGATCTATAAGCCGCATCTGCTTAAAGAAGTCCGTGATCCTGTTACAAATGATGTTATAACGGAGATTAAACCAGAAGTTCTGTTTGAGGCAAATGATATTGAAAGCAGTGTATGGAAAGAGCTTCAGGATGATTTGCGGTATATGATCACAGACGGATCTGCAAAATATGTTATGAAAAACAAAGTCGTGCAGATGGCCGGAAAGTCAGGAACTGCAGAGGTTTCTAATGTAAAGCAGGATCGATGGCACTCATGGTTTGTTGCATACGGTCCGTATAATGCACCGAAAGAAGATCGTGTCGTGGTTGCGACGCTTGTAGAAGCGGTCAATAATTGGGAGTGGTGGGGGCCTTACGCCACGAACATTATATTCCAGGGTATCTTTGCAAACCAGACCTTTGATGAGGCGGTAAACGACCTGGGCTTCCGTGCTGTTGTAGATAACTCACAGCGTAATCCAAACACTGCCGGCCATGAACGGCGCGAATAGAAGGACTCATAATGAAGCTGCGCTTTTTTGAAGATTTTGACTATATCCTGTTTTTTTGCATGGTAGTCCTTATAACGATGGGCATTTCTTTTATCTATTCGTCAGGCGTCACTACAGCCGGTATTTCTGTATCCAATGAATATGTAAAGCAGATTGTCTGGGGTTCTACCGGAATACTGCTTATGCTTGTTGTGGCAATTTATGACTACCGCCAGACCCGCCGGTATGCAAAGTATCTGTACATTTTTTTATTCTTAATACTTGTATATACACGGCTGTGGGGAAAATATGTAAACGGTGCAAAAAGCTGGCTTGGTATCGGCTCGTTTGGTCTGCAGCCTTCGGAGTTTTGTAAGATTTTCTTTATTTTATATCTTGCTTATTTTCTGGAGAATAGCAGGAACGAAAATCAGAAAAAACGCTTTTTCAAAGCCGGCGCCATTATGGCTTTGCCGGTATGTCTGATACTTGTGCAACCCGATATGGGAACTGCAAGCGCCTATATACCGATTTTCCTTGGTATGTGTCTTGTTGCAGGTTTTCCGCTGCGCTATACCGCCATGTTCTTTTTTGCCGGTGCATTTACTATCCTGTTTACCGTACTACCTATATGGCAGGCTGACATAGCAAAGCATACCTATACGGTCATTTCGGTGCTGACTAACCTGAAGCTTCGGCTGCTGGTTATCATCGGCCTTGGTCTTGTTACTATTATCTCCGTATTCGGTAAGCTGTATTTTCCCAATAACAAATACTATTACTGGACAGCATATGTTTCCGGTATCTTTTTTATAGCCATGATTTTGTCTTATGGTGCTTCAAAGGTGCTTAAAGACTATCAGCTCATGCGACTTATCATTTATCTTGATCCGCAGGTAGATCCGCTCGGCGCTGGATGGAATATCAACCAGTCTAAGATTGCCATCGGTTCCGGCGGCGTCTGGGGGCGGGGATTCCTGAACGGAACACAAAGTCATTACCGTTTTTTGCCGCAACAGAGTACTGATTTTATATTCAGCATTCTGTCAGAGGAGCTTGGGTTTGCCGGTGGTACTCTTGTATTTTCCCTGTATTTCGTTATTTTCCTGCGCTGTATCTATATTATGCGAGTAATAAAAAATGAATATGGATATTACATTGCAACCGGTATTCTGTCCTTGTTTTTCTATCACTTTATTATCAATGTAGGCATGGTCATGGGAATTATGCCGATTACCGGAATCCCGCTGCTGTTCTTATCGTACGGCGGATCTTCGCTATGGACCGCCATGATCTGCATTGGGCTGCTGATGAGTATAAATTACCGTAAAATGGACTTTGCGGAGTAAAGGGGTGAGGGATTGTCTGATCCTGTTTTCTTTGGATATTTATATAATATATTAGTAGACAGAATATGCATTATATGCAGTTAGTGAATAAAAGGCGAAACTCTATCGGACTGAAGCTGACAAGCATCTAGCTAATATCAGATTAAGCTTTAGTAGACAGAATGTATACATGCCGCTGTCTGTGTTAACTGAAATCATACCAGTATCGGTTCGGCAAGTGCAGTTCTATATAATTCCTGAACTCTGTCAAGGCTTGACAAAAGAACCGGATTAAAAGCTCCGCATTCTCCCTGCATGATCATTTTTATTGCCTGCTCATGCGGATATGCGTCCTTATAGCAGCGTTCAGAGACAAGCGCGTCATATACATCTGCGATAGAAACAAGCTGCGCTGCGAACGGAATGTCGTTGCCAGTCAGATGGTCAGGATAACCGTTGCCGTCCCATCGTTCATGATGGCTTCTGACTATCTGAATGCAGAAGTTATAAAACACCGGATCGTCATTAAATATATCCTTGAAAAAACTCTGAAGAATATTGCACCCCTGCACCGTATGGACCTTCATAATCTCGTACTCTTCAGCTGTAAAGCGCCCCTCAGACTTCGGTTTGTTCAGAATATGGTCAGGTATCATGTATTTTCCGATATCATGCAAAGCTGACGCCCGGATGATCTTGTCTTTGAGTATAGGAGAAAATTCCACCGGATTCGTTGCTGCCAGCTCGTCCAGCAGGATTTTAGTCAGCTTGCGTATATGTATAATATGCAGCTTTGATTCTTTATTGCGGGACTCTACAAGCGAACTGAAGCCGTTTATAATCTCATCGTTGATACGTTGTATCTTTGCCGTGAGCTTATGAACAAGCGCCTCATTGTTATTCTTGCTTTCATACAGCGCGACCGAGTTGGCCACTCTCTGACGTACAATGACTTCATCGAAAGGTTTAGATATAATATCAGTAACACCGAGCTGATACCCGCGCCGCTGGTATTCCACGCTGTCTGCTTCACCGGTGATAAAAATTACAGGAATATGGCTGAGCATATTCAGAGCCTTCATCTGCTCAAGCACATAGAAACCGTCGGCCTTCGGCATAATAATGTCCAGCAGCACAATAACAATGGAGCTGTCATTTTTCAACTGCGCAAGCGCATCCAAACCGTTGTCCGCCTGAGCAATCGTATATGTGTCTTTAAACATTTCTGCAAGAATAGCCCTGTTCATCGAAATGTCATCGGCTATCAACAAAGTTTTCTTCAGGATGTCCCCCAATATTACTATTTTACCACACCTATATAAGATATTCCAGTTTCTCTTTAATAAAGTCGCATTTTTCTTTCAGTCCGATGCGTCCGGTTTCGAACAGCATCACGTTAGCTCTGTTCGGATCAAGCCGAACCTTTCCCGAATTGGCTTTTATCAGGTTCAGTACTTTTTCAACGGATATATCAGAGACCTTAGAGAATATGACCTGCACAAGACCGTTCTTTTCTTTCAGCGCCGTTATATACAGCTGATGGCAGATAATCCGAATCTTTGCCAAAGACAGCAGGCTGACCACTTCATCCGGCAGCGGACCGAAATGATCCTCCAGCTCGTTTTCAACCGCATACAGCTCATCCTGTTTCTGTACGGCGGCAATCTTCTTATAGATTTCCATCTTTGTCTGCGGATTATGGACATAGGAATCAGGAATAAATCCGGTGTACTCCAGCTCAAGCAGCACTTCCGATTCTTCCTTATAGTCAGACTCCGTCAGCTGCTTGACCGCCTCATTCAGCAGCCGCAGATACATGTCAAAGCCGACGGAATACACGTCGCCCGACTGATCAACGCCGAGCAGATTTCCTGCGCCGCGGATCTCCATATCCTTCATAGCAATCTTAAAGCCGCTGCCAAGCTCAGTAAAATCACTGATAACCTGCAGGCGCCGCATGGCAATTTCGCTCAGAGCTTTACCTGCCGGATAGAACAGATAGGCATATGCCTTCCTGTCGCTGCGGCCTACCCTTCCGCGCAGCTGGTACAGCTGCGAAACTCCGTACATGTCGGCACGGTCAATAATGATCGTGTTGACATTCGGAATATCAATGCCGTTCTCGATGATGGTGGTTGCCACCAGCACATGAAAGCCGCCGAGCTTAAAGCGGCGGAAAATATCGTCAAGCTCATCGCTCGACATCTTACCATGTGCAATGTCAACGATCACCTCAGGCACCAGCCGCTCCAGCTTGTTTCTGGTGTCAGCCAGCGTTTCAACCCGGTTATGCAGATAAAATACCTGTCCGCCCCGCTCTATTTCGCGCCGTATGGCCTGGGCCACACGTTCATCGTTATATTCATCAATGACAGTTTCGATCGGCTGCCGGTTCTGGGGCGGCGTGGTCAGCAGGCTCATGTCACGGATTTTGACCAGGCTCATATGCAGCGTACGCGGGATCGGCGTAGCCGACATAGCAAGACAGTCAATATTGTTCTTCATCTCTTTCAGCCGCTCTTTGTCTTTAACACCGAACCGCTGTTCCTCATCAATGATCATGAGTCCCAGATTCTTAAACACCACGTCCTTTTGAATTATACGGTGTGTACCCACTACAATATCGACTTCGCCTGATTTAAGCTGCGCAAGAATCTGCTTCTGTTCCTTGGGAGAAACAAATCTGGACAACTGCGCGATCTTCACCGGGAATTTTTCAAAACGCTCGACGCAGGTTTCATAATGCTGCTCCGCAAGAATCGTAGTCGGCGCCAGAAACGCCACCTGACGGCCGCCCATAACAGCCTTGAATGCGGCGCGCATGGCGATCTCCGTTTTACCGTAGCCGACGTCGCCGCAGACAAGCCTGTCCATGGGAACCGGTTTTTCCATGTCGGCCTTCACTTCCTGTGACACCATCATCTGATCCGGCGTATCTTCATAGGGGAATGCCGCTTCAAACGCAATCTGCCATTCAGAATCTTTAGGATACGCAAAGCCCTGTGCGATCTTCCGGCGGGAGTACAGGCCGATCAGTTTTTCAGCCAGCTCCTCGACGGATTTTTTTACACGGTTCTTCCGGTTCTCCCAGTTCTTGCTGCCGATACGGTCTATCCTCGGACTTCCGCCCTCGCTGCCGATATACCGCTGCACCAGATTGACCTGCTCGATGGGCACGAATGCAAATTCCTTATCGGCGTACTCAATCTTAATATAGTCACGCTCGTTGTTCAGTGACTTAATGCGCTCAATACCGCAAAAAATACCGATGCCGTACGAAACATGAACCACATAGTCGCCCGGATTTAACTCCACGAAAGTATCAATTGCAGCACTTTTAACCCGCTTCAGCGATTTTGGCGCGGCCTTGCGCCGTCCGAAAATCTCGTTTTCCTGAATGACAAGAATCTTAAGCTCAGGTACGGAAAAACCTGCAGAGATGGCTTTCGGCACCAGCTGTACGGGCTCCACGCCGGCAGCCGGAACAGCCGGCTGTGTATACGCCTTAAGAATCTCATTGATACGGAGCTGCTGATTCTGGTTATCGGTATAGATAAAGATATGCCAGCCATCCTGCTGGAAAGTACGGATCTGATCCTTCAGATAGTTGATATTGCCGAAAAAACTCTGCGATGCCGAGCACTCGATGTGCTTTTTATAGCCTGAGCTTTTGTCAGGTTCATCAAGCTCCGTATGCAGGGAACGCAGCAGTACCGTAGCCTTGTGGGAACTTACGAGCGGACCAAACCGCAGCATAAGATCCTGCGGCGGAAATATAGGAAAGTCAGCCCGTGTCTTACGGTACATGCCCATATACTCGCGGTCAAGGGTTTCCTCCGCGTTTACCTGCCGGTCATAGTCATAATAAAAGAACGGCGTATCGTCAGAAAAATAGTCAAGAATCGAGCTTTTATCCCACAACAGCGGATAAAACAGCTCCTCACCTTCCGTTTCGCGGCTGGTACGCAGCTCAGAAAGAATACGCTCAATACGCGCGCGGTTTTCAAGTGAAAAATCCGTATATACCGCGGCTGCACCGCCTGCCGCCGCGTCGGAGTCTGTACCAGAATCCGCACCGGCAATGCCGGCACCCGCAAAACGTGCCGCAAGCCTGTCCGTCAGCTCATCGTTCCACAGCACTTCCTTCATCGGATAGACAAGCAGCTCGTCCACCGATGCCAGCGTGTTCTGGTTGTCCGCGTCAAAAGTCTTTATCTTTTCAATGGTATCAAAATCAAACAGAATACGATGCGCAGTCTGTTCGCCGGGCATAAAGATGTCGAGCACTTCGCCGCGCAGCGTGAATTCGCCCCTTACGGACACCTTCGGAACGCGCGTGTAGCCGCCTGCCGTCAGCTTTTCGGCAAGGCTAATCGTGTCGATCGTCTGTCCCTTGCGCAGACGGAATATAAGCGATCTGATATATGACGGCGGCGGTACGGGTGTCTGCAGTACGCGCTGCGTCACAATAAAAATGCGAGGTTTGCGGTCTGCAGTGACGACTGATGCCGAGCCAGCAGACGCCATGCGCGCCAGAATACCCGCGCGCTCGCCGAACACCACCGCGCCTTTTGCCGCCGGGCGGTACGCAATGGTTCCCCACCACGGCAGATAGTACACTTCTGCCTCCGGAAAGATTGAGGCAAGGTCGCCGGACACTTCCGCGGCATTTTTTTCTGACGGCACCACCACTACAATATCCGATGCTTGAGAAGTCCGGTGGTTTACATTATACTGAAAATCATGAAGTATCTTGAGCTGCTGCGCGTAGGCAAAGGATGCAGTAAAAAAAGTTGCGGAGCTTCCCTGCAGGCCCTCAAGCTGTGCGGGAAATGCGTTTCCGGAAAGAAGCTCTGAAACAGAGTCCTTGAATTCAGACCAGGACGCAAGCGTAGAAAGCAGAGAATTTGATAATACTGTCATACATTATAGCCGATAATCATATAAGAATTAGACTGGAGAAAAGGTCGTGAAACGTACATTTACTTTTATTATAACAGTTTTTGCCATCTGTGGACAGATGCTCTGCGCAGGAAAACTCGCCGCACAGGATGCGGATGCCGCTCATACCGACGCAAATGTGGCTATAAAGTTTTTTGACAGGACTATGTATTATCCCGGAGATCCGGACACAAATCCCGTCTATATTCATGTAACCATTACTAACACTACTTCAAAACAGCTCCGGTTCAAGCTTGCTGACGACCGTATGTTCAGCATTGATTTTATTGCCTACACGATCAAGAACGGCATGCTGCCGCATACCGAATCACTGGACCGCAAGCGGACAACGAACCAGACGGTATATTTCCGCGAAATCTCGCTCGGTCCCGGAGAATCCTATTCATTTGTAGAAAATATCAAAGAATATCTTTCGTTCACCGAGCCGTCAATCTATTATGTAGAGCTCGGTTTCTATCCCGAAATGTACAAAGAACGCCAGCTTGTCATGCGGTCAAACCGGCTTGTGCTTGAGATCAAGCCGTCCCCATCCGCCGCTGCCGTAAGCCAGATCGGCGTAAAAAACAAGACTGCAGAAATCCTGAAGCCGCAGGAAATCGCTCCTGACCGTGTTGTTGAGCAGACGATCGTGGCTCGCCAGAAGTCGCTGTGGGATCAGTACTTCCTGTACATGAACCTTGAGGAAATGCTGCAGCGTGATCCCATGCGCAAAAAGATCTACCGCTCAGTTTCTGCAAACGAGCGCACCCGCATGATTGAAAACTACAAGACTGACCTGATGCAGAGCCATATCGATATCGATATCGTGGCTATTCCGGAGTCTTTCCAGATTGAGCGTACCACCTACTCCCAGACGGAAGGATCGGTGTCGGTTATTGAATGGTTTAAATACAAAACCTACCGTGAGAAAAAGCGGTACACCTATCATATCCGGCAGCGTGACGGTATCTGGCAGATTTACGACTACAGCGTGGACAATCTGGGTACCGAATGAAAGCCGTCATAATCGCCGACGATGATACGGCTATAGAGCGCATTTCCATAGTTCTAAAATCCGCCGGGTACGATGTGATCATCTACCGGTGGCTTATGAAAGCGCTGGACAACATCGAAGAAATTGCGCCGCATCTCCTGCTGATCAGTACCAGAGATTATCCGCGCCATTGGAAAATCCTTTCCCAGTATGTGCGCAGTTCCATTGCTGAAAAAAACAATGAGCATCCGGTACAGATAATCCTGTATACGGGCGATGAATTTTCAGACGAAGACCGTAAGAAAGCCAGCGAGCTTGGTGTACGCGGCGTTTTTACTTCCTGTGATGTTACAGGACTTGAGCAGCTGCGTGAAGTGCTTGAGCACGGAAACGACATCTTTTCAGGTACACTTACTCCTGATGAACCGCTGCCGTCTGTAGCGCAGATTCTTGGGCAGCATGACGCACCGCCTGCATCCGGCTCCGCAGCGAGTACATCAAGTGCCGCAGCAGCTGCAGAGACGCTTGAAAAGAAAGAAATCCTTTCTCCTTCAGAAATGGCAAAGAATATTTTCGGCGCGCTAGATCTTGATGATGACGGAAACCAATATGAATTCATCTTTACCGCTCCAAAAACGCATAAGTACATCACGGGGCTGGTAAAGCAGTATCATAATGCACGGCTTGAATTCGAGCCGGATTATCTTCCCGAACACTGTATTGAACCGGATGATGATATAACAGAAGCCACGCTGCTGAAAGACGGCGTTCCGTATGCCGTAAACGCTACGGTCAGCGGCCTGTCATCCGGGCTGGTGACGTTTTTAATAAGGAACAGCTGATGGCACAATCTAAAAAACAGGCTAAGTTTTTCTGTGAATCATGCGGGGCTGAAGTACCCCAGAACGCGAAATTCTGCGCAAAGTGCGGACGTTTTTTTGTCTCTGTAAAATGCCCGTGCTGCGGTCATATCGGCCCGTCCACCGCATTTACGGCCGGATGTCCCAAATGCGGCTATGCAGAAGGACGTCAGCCTGCAGCCCAGCGTCAGCGAAGTTCCGCCGCGGCGGACGCATCTGCTGCCGCACGCAAAAAGGAAAGCACACTGCCCGTCTGGGTCTATCTGTTTACACTGGGCATTATGACCGTGATCATACTGATGTTCATGCACCTGCGCTAGGCAGCTGCAGAAACTTCCTGAATCTGGTGCAGATAGACATTTGATCTAAGCAAGGTTACAAAGCCTGTCCAGAATTCTTGTACTGCACAGATTTTATCTGCAATCGTTATAAGCCAGCCCGCCGCACTGGTAGGCATAGGACCTGCCGGAAACATATGGGAAACAATGGCTGCATATTCTTTTTCGCTGATAAAAAAGTAGCGCTGAGTGTTTTCAGCAGCCTTGAACGGATGCTTGATGAATTCGCAGTGTTTGTCAGGGGCATGAAAATCATACAGACAGAAATCATGCAGCAGGCCCGCACGTGCGGCGCATACTTCGTCAGCACTGCATAACCGTGCAAGTTTCCATGCAAGATATGAAACATGGATACTGTGCTGCAGGCGGGACGTTCCCAGATGCTGGTGATATTCAGCAAGCCGCCTGAAACTTTTATTGTCCAAAATGTCGCAGATTAAAGACATGTACTCCATGTCAGCATATACAAATTGATTCAATTGTCCCCGCCACCCGTACTGTAGAATAATAACGCGCCCATTATTACCAGTTTTATAAAAAAAGTAAAGAGGATTTTAAAGAAATTTGCAGAAT
>CACZQF010000130.1 GCA_902783245.1 uncultured Spirochaetaceae bacterium
CATGGATTACAGCTTAATCACTGATAAGCTTAGATAACGGTTCCCGAAGGAATGACTGCATTCTTACGGATAACTATAATGCCGTCGGCACAGTAGAAATTACCGTGGTCGCCGTCCTCATACACCGTACCAGACACGTTGATAGAGCAGTTATCACCGATGCACGCATTCTTGTCGATAATTGTTTTTGCAATGCGGCAGTTCTTTCCGATTCCCATAAACGGAATTCCTTTCTCCGCTTTTTCTTGTCTGGTGGCATCATCTTCGTAAAAGTCAGAACCCATGGTTATTACGCCGTCAAGCTCAGATCCCGTCTCAATGCGCGTACGAATACCGATGACACACTTGTTTATATTTGCCTTGGTTATAACAACACCTTCGGACGTAATGGACTGCTTAATAAGCGCCTCATTGATCTTTGACGGCGGCAGGTTACGCATTTTTGCGTAAATAGGCTGCGACTCATTATAGAAGTTGAACGGCGGATTAATATCGGTAAGTGACAGCGTAGCATCGTAGAAACTTCTGATGGTACCGATATCTTCCCAATAGCCGTCAAATATGTATGAGTTGATTTTTTTGGTTTTAATTGCCATCGGAATGATTTCTTTACCAAAGTCCGTGTACTCATTGTCCAGCATCTCTTCCATAGTGGCGGCATTGAATACATAAATACCCATGGATGCCAGATATTCTTTTTCCGGCGGCAGGTTGCCGCGTGCGCTTTCAGGAATCTTCCATTCATCAATGTTCAGATCCTTGGCAGGCTTTTCCATGAATGCAGTAATCCGGTGCGATTTATTCGTCTTCATGATGCCGAAACCGGATGCATCACGACGGTTTACCGCAATGGCCGCGATAGAAACATCAGCGCCGCTCGCTATATGCTTGTCTACAAAATCCTTCAGATCCATGCGGTACAGCTGATCGCCGGACAGGATAATATAATGGGTAGGCTTCTGAGATTTAAAGTGGATAAAGTTCTTACGAACGGCATCCGCAGTTCCTTCGTACCATCCGCTGTGCTCCAATGTCTGTTCGGCAGCAAGCAGCTCTACAAAGCCGCCGGAAAAGCGGTCAAAGTTAAAGGAATTTACGATGTGCATGTGCAGTGACGCAGAATTAAACTGTGTCAGAAGATATATTTTCTTATATCCTGAGTTAATACAATTTGAGATAGGAATGTCTACTATACGGTATTTTCCGCCGAACGGAACCGCAGGTTTAGAGCGTTCCTTTGTCAATGGATACAGGCGGGTTCCTTTACCACCACCCAAGATAATTGCCAATACTCTAGGTTTACTATCATTCATAAATAAAACCGCTCCCCTCGCTGTTCAAAATAAATATTTTTGCATAAGGGCCTCATGCCCTATACAATAAGTATAAAGCACAAAGTACGTTTTGACAAATATCAAATGCATTAAAAGCTGTTTTTTTTAAGAATCTTTTACGCTTCCGGTTGGATTACGATTCACCGGACTCATCGCTCATACCATACTCAGAAAGTTTCCGGTGCAATGTTTTGCGGCCTATCTTAAGCACATCAGCCGTCTTGCTTTTATTTCCTTTGCATGCTGCAAGATTCTGCAATATCACAATTCTTTCAGCTTCATCCAGACTGATGCCCACAGGAACCGTTATAACAGGATCCGAAGTATTCTGGCTGATTGTCGGCGGCAGGTCGTCCAGCGTAATTTCATTTCCGCTGCACATAACAACCGCGCTTTCCATGCAGTTCTGCAGCTGCCTTATGTTCCCCGGCCAGTCATATTTATACAGCGCGGAGCGGGCTTTGGCAGAGATTCCTTTTATGTCCTTTCCGTTTTCACGGGAAAAGCGCTCCAGGAAGGCATTGAGCAGCAGCGGAATATCATCCTTGCGTTCTCTGAGCGGAGGAACCTGAATATGTATGATATTAAGCCGGTAATACAAATCCTCACGGAACCGGCCTGCCTTTACTTCTTCCTCAAGGTTCTTGTTTGTTGCGGCAACAATGCGTACATCAACTTCAATGGTCTGCGAGCCGCCCACCCGCTCAAATGTCTTTTCCTGCAGCACACGGAGCAGCTTTACCTGTACATTCTGGTTAATCTCTCCGATTTCATCCAAAAATATGGTACCGCCGTGCGCAAGCTCAAAGCGGCCCTTTACCATAGTGTCGGCTCCGGTATAGGCGCCTTTTTCATGCCCGAAAAGCTCGCTTTCAAGCAGGGTTTCGGTCAGGGCCGCGCAGTGTACCTTAACAAAGGAATTGTCTTTACGAGGTGACAGCGAATGAATGGCATCAGCCACCAGCTCTTTTCCGCAGCCGCTTTCACCGGTTATTAAAACACTGGCCTTGCTGGGAGCAACTTTGTTGATCAGCTGGAACACTTTCTGCATTTCCGCGCTTTTTCCGATCATCCGGTCAAAGCTATGCATTCCTGCAAGCTCTGCCTGCAGCTGCTGGTGCTGCAGACTAAGCTC
>CACZQF010000131.1 GCA_902783245.1 uncultured Spirochaetaceae bacterium
CTGACAATTCAGTAGTTTGCATTCCTGAGAAATAAATAACGGAAACTTCGAAAACTTTTTCGAGATATCCTACGCTGCTGAAAAAAAAGCCGGTACATGACCGGCTTTTTTTATTGGAATATCTAAAATATACGGCTGCCTTAATAAGCCGGCGGCTGCCCCTAGAACAGTGACCGTACGGCTGGATAAATCTGCGTGAACCGGCGGTACAGCTCCTGATACCGCGCCGACTCTGCACTGTCAGCATGGTAGACATGCGTGCCGGAACCGGTAAGTACATCAGCTATAAAAGATTCATAAGAGCTCAGGATGCCCTGCTGCACCAGCACCACGGAAGCAAGCGCAATGCTCGGAAGATATTCGCTGCCGCCGTATACCGTCACGTCGGTACCGAATACCGACGCGCAGATGCTGCTCCACACCGGGCTTGCGGCGCCTCCGCCGATAAGCGAAAGCTTTACGGGCGTTATGCCAAGCCGGGATAACCCCTGCCGCAGCGAAAAAGCCACGCCCTCAAGCGCGCTGCGCGCCATGTCCGCAAGCGTAGTCTCCGCCGTCAGGCCGATAAAGCAGCCGCGTACCTGACCGTCGGCAACCGGGAACCGCTCGCCGCTCAGATACGGCAGGCACAGCAGCGCAGAAGCTGCACCTGCAGAAGCAGCCTCCCGGCGCCCGATGTCCGCGGCACCGGCTATAAGCTTATCCAGGTCGTCATAACTGCCTTCCCTGCCGCCGTACACCAGATTGTATATCCACTTATGCACGTTTCCTGCGTTGAGCACCGGCACCACGTTGATATATTTTCCCCGGTTTATGGCGCACAGGTTGAACACACCCGGCTGCGGCTCATCTGAAATACCGGCTATCCAGCCGCTCGTACCCAGGTTTATGTTGAGCTCACCCGGCGCGCAGATGCCGCTTGCAAGGGTGGTGGCGCCCGCATCGCCGGAACCTGCATAGACGGGTATTCCCTGCCGCAGGCCGGTCTCGGCGGCCGCCGCGGCCGTAACCTGCCCTGCTACTTCGTCGCACCAGCAGATGCGCGGAAGTATGCTTTCAGGAATATCCGGACAGGACACATAGGTTTTCCGGCGTATATCCATCATGCCGGTAGTGGCAAGCGTCACCACATCGCTCACAGCCTGATCCGTCAGCCGTGCCATCAGATAGTCTTTGGCGGAAAACACGACCTTTGCCAGTGAGGAAAACAATGCCGGATTATGTTTTTTAAGCCAGTACAGCTTAGGCAGCGGAATAGAACCGTCGTAGCTGACCGTGGTACGTTCCGCAAGGTCCGCACCCATGAGGCTTTCGTCCCTCACATACGATGCTTCCGTCTGCGCGCGCTGGTCGTTATATAAAATAGCGTTGCACAGCGGCCGGCAGTTCTTGTCAAGACAGATCACATCCTGCATCTGGCCGGAGCAGATAACGGCGTCTATGCGGTCCGTGCCGTCATATGCGCGCAGCAGGCCGCAGAACGCTTCGTACCAGGAAGCGGGATCCTGCTCTATAAAGGGCACGTCGTCAGGACGTTCCGAAACAAGCGTCTGTATATCCTTTTTTGCCGAATACAATACCCGGCTCTTATCATCGATGACAACGAATTTGAGCGCCGTAGTCCCCAGATCGAATGTTCCTGTTATCATCAGTCACGCTCCCTGCTGCCGAGCTTCTGGGCAACGACCGCACAGACAATGATCAGACCCGTCATAATGTTCTGTATATACGCAGGAACCTGCATGATCGTAAGCCCGTTGGCAAGCACTGTAAAGATCGCCACTCCGGCCATAGTACCCAGCACGTTGGGCACGCCGCCGCGCAGCATGGTCTTGCCGATAAACACCGCCGCATATGCATTGAGCATATATGCATCGCCTGCAGTGGGAGACGCGGAGCCTACCCGGCTGGCCAGCAGCACGCCCGCGCAGCACGCCATGGCTCCGGCAACCGCGAACGCCATGGTCTTGTACCGTTCCACCCTGATGCCTGCGATTCTGACCGCCTGCTCGTTGCCGCCGATGGCATACAGCTTGCGCCCGAACGCGGTGTACTCCGTTACATAAAAGAATACGCCCGCTGCCGCGATCATCACAAGCGTGAGCAGCGGTACAGGGCCGAATTTATGCGTTCCGGCAAATTTAAATGACGCGGGAATACCGTTAAATATAATGGCACCGCCGCTGAGCCAGTAGGTAAACCCGTAGATCACCCGGCTCATTGCCAGCGTAATGATAAACGACATGACCTTAAACCGCGTAACGATAAAGCCGTTCACGCAGCCCAAAAACAGGCCGCACACGGTTGCCAGCACCAGCGCCGCGCCGAACGGCATTCCGCGGATGGCAAGCACCGCGCTGAACACGCCGCCGAACGAGGCGATGGTACCTACGCTCAGATCAAATTCCTCAACGCTCATAATGAGCGTCGCTCCTATGGTGATCACCGCCAGAATGGCCATCTGCCGCGTGATGTTCCAGAAATTGACCGCCGACACAAACGCCCGCGGACGCAGTATGCCGAACAGTATGCAGATTGCCGCCAGCGCCATAAGCGTTCCGTACTGACGGCACATATCCTTTATACCAGTTTTATTTGTCTGTTCCATAGCATTCCCCTTTATGACGTCAGCAGCCGTGGTAGCAGCGGCGCAGCACCTGCTCCGTCGTCAGCTTCCGTCCGCCGTTCGGAAGCAGGCCGCAGGTACGCCCCTCGGACATCACCAGCACGGAGTCGGCGGTCTCAAGCATTTCCTCAAGATCGCTCGTAACGAACACCACCGCCTTGCCCGACGCGCATAACGATCTGAGCAGCCGGTGTATTTCCTGCCGGGTGATGATATCCACCGCCTGCGTCGGCTCATCGCACAAAATAATATCCGGATTGCTCATAAGCGCTCTGGCGAACACTACTTTCTGCTGGTTTCCGCCGCTGAGCTCCCGCACCGGCTGCCGGATCCCCTGAGCCTTTATATGAAGCTCCGCCATTTTTTCAAGCGCAGCTTTTTTTTCCTGTTTGATTTTATATATGCCGTGATGTACAAAAGTATCAAGCACCGGCAGCACGATATTGTCCTTTATGCTGCCGCCTGTCATCAGGGCATGTCCCCTGCGGTCTTCGTGCACCAGCGTCATGCCGTGAGCGACCCAGTATACCGGAGACAGTTTTTTGACCGGCGTACCCGCATGCAGTACCTGCCCTGCGGATACGCCGCGGCAGCCGTATACACCCTCAAGAAGCTCGGTACGGCCGCTGCCGCCCAGACCAAAAATCCCGAGCAGCTCACCGCGCCGCACTGTAAATGAAGCGTCCTTGACCACACCGTCCGCGGTGGCAAGATGACGTACTTCAAGCAGCGGGCTGCAGGATCTGCATTCTGCGGACGCAGATAACGTGGCAACAGATGCGCGTGCAGCTCCGGGAGCCGGCGTTTCTGCGGCAGCGTCCGGCTCCATGCCGCTCATAAGCTGTATAAGCGAATCAATATCCGTGTCCTGCGTGCGCACCGTAGCTACGAGCGCGCCGCCGCGCAGTACGGAAATCCGTGACGTAAGACGCAGTATCTCTTCCATACGGTGGCTGATATACAGCACTGATGTACCCGTGCCGTTAAGCAGGCTGATCACACGGAACAGCACTTCGGACTCTTTATCAGTCAATGAGGCCGTAGGCTCATCCAGAATCAGCAGGCGGCAGCCCGTCATCATGACCCGCACAATCTCCAGCAGCGTTTTCTGCGGCGGAGAAAGCTTTTTTGCCGGAACATGCAAGGGCACTTCTATGCCGTACCGATCCATCACATCGCGTACCGTCCGCTCCATGGCCTTAAAGTCAATATGTCCGAACGCACCGGTTACCGGCGGCAGACCAAGATATACGTTTTCTATGCCGTTAAACCCCGGCACAAGGTTACGGTCCTGATGGATTACTGAAATGCCGAGCCTGCGGCTGTCCGCCGGGCAGGTAATATCAGCGGGGATCCCGTCAACCAGCACCTGTCCGCCGTCCGAACGGTATACGCCGGTAAGGATCTTTATGAGCGTTGATTTTCCCGCTCCGTTTTCTCCCACCAGCCCGTGGATTTCACCCTGCCCGATGCTCAAAGAAACATCCTTGAGCGCATACATGCCGCCGAACCGCTTGCAAAGTTTGTCTGCTTCCAGTAGAAACGCCATCAGGACACCTGTTTATTTTTCTATAAGAACGGCAGGAATATACACATCACCTTTCGTAATGCTTCTGCCGTTGAGTACATTGTCCACATCCTCGGCAACACGTTTTGCCATACCCTCAAAGTTCTGGGCAACCGTGGCAATCAGGTTTGAACCGCTCTTTATCAGCTGCACGGCCTGCTCGTTGCCGTCAACGCCCACTACAAGCACTTCGGATCTTCCGGCTTCCTGCAGCGCCTGCGCCGCTCCGATAGCCGGCTCATCCCATGCGCACAGTACCGCATTGATGCTGTCTTTCTGCGGATAGGCCGTCAGCAGGTTCTCCACAATCTCTTTGGCATTGTTTATCTGGTTCGGTACATCCACATGATGCTCGCTCAGCAGCGTAATTCCCGTACGGGCTTTCAGCAGATCCTCCATGGCATAGGTGCGCTTTACTACGCCCGGATGTGCACGGTATGTAAGATGTACGAACGTTCCCTTGCCACCCATCTTGTCAAACAGATACCCGGCGATCAGCTTGCCCATCTCATAGTTGTCGCTCGTTGCGTTCATCTCCATGGTATCTGCATATCCGGCATCGCAGCCGAACACCGGAATCTTTGCCTCAGCGGCCTCCTTAAGCTGGGCTTCGCACAGCTGCGGATCCGCGCTCACAATAACGATGGCATCATACCGGGAAACCACGCTCGTTTCGATGTCGGAGGCAAATTTGCTGTTGTCGTTGGCGGAATTATTGATAACCACCTGATATCCTTTTGCCGTCAGCGCTGATTCCATCAGCTCCGTCATCTGCTTTGTTGTAACTGATGAAAGATACGGCGTACAGATAGAAACTTTTTTTACCTGCTCCTTGGCACCGCCCGCATACAGGACGCCTGCCGTCATAGCCAATACCGATGCCAAAAAGGCCGCCTTTACCTTACTAAACCGTGTGCTCATAATAAACTCCTCCATAAATCTCCGTGTCAGTAATGCCGGGAACAGCACCCTGCGTTCCCCTTTGATACTATGTACAATATCACATATGCACAAAAGATTCTATAGATAATAACACAAATTCGTATAAATATTTACAGAATTCTATGCTCGGAAATAAAAAAAGCGCAGAAAGAACCGTTCGTTCTTCCTGCGCCGTATATCAGGTCTGGGGTATAGTTACATCTTTGCATCGACGTAA
>CACZQF010000132.1 GCA_902783245.1 uncultured Spirochaetaceae bacterium
CAAGTTTTTCTTTCGGAAGCCGGTACTCAGGGATGCCGTAGCGCAGCATACCGCCAAGTTTTTCATGCTCTTCAAAAATAACAGCCTTATGCCCCATCATTGCAAGATAGTAGGCACAAGTAAGTCCGGAAGGGCCTCCGCCAACAATAGCAATTTTCTTTCCTGTCTTAACATTTGCTTTCGGCGGTTTGACTTCGCGAGCATTAACCTGATCTACGGCAAATTTTTTGAGTCCCCGGATATTTATCGGCTCATCGATTATCTGCTGGCGGCATTTATTTTCGCACGGATGCTCACAGACCATCGCACATGCGGCGGGAAAAGGATTTCTGTCCCGTATGAGATTGACAGCGTCCGCATAGCGGCCTGCGTTTATAAGCGCAATATATCCCGGAACATTTACATGCGCAGGACAGAGCGTGATACACGGAACAGTCTGTACCGTATTTTCTACACACCGCTGCGAAGCTATATGACTTTTGTATTCGTCGGCAAATTCTTCCATGCTGTGCAGGATCATATTTGCCGCAACAACACCGACCGCACAGTCTGCCGTCTGCATAATCATGATGCAGAGCTCTTTCATTTTTGACAGGGTTGCATCGGAACCTTCGCCCTTTAGAATCGAGTTAAGAAGCCGTTCTACTTCTACCAGACCGTCCCGGCAGGGAACACATTTGCCGCAGCTCTGATTCATAGACATTTGCAATAGCGATCGATAAAGAACAAGCGGGCACATTCCCGGCGGGTATGATGTAATTCTCGTTTTGAATTTGTTAAGTACAACATTCATACGAGAATCCATATTCTCTTTTTTAGTTAATTTGCGCATAATAAAAATTATATCACGAGTTTATGAAAAACAGAAATAGTACGGGAACCTCGAAAAACTTCAGTTTTTCGAGGTTCCCGTACTATTACAGCGAGAATCGTATAAAAAGCTGCATAAAAATCCGCACAGCAATGCACGGCTGCGTTACCAGACTAAGATTCTGTCCTCCGGCGCGCAATACATGCGGTCGCCTTTTTGAACCCCGAATGTCCTGTGGAATTCATCAAACTGCTGTACGGTAACATTCGTCCGCAAATAGCGTACAGGATGCTCATTCTGAGTCGCCGTGGAATACTCCCGCTCCGGAGTGTCGATACTACGAAGTACAGAGGCATACGCTTCAAAGAACGCACGGTAATCAAACCCGGGAATCCGATTCGCAATCATCAGCATGCACTTTATACCGGCTATATCGGCGATCGCCTCGGTCTGGATATTTGCTCCGCGCGCCTGCAGTCCGTTCCATATCGTAATGCCGTCATAGCGCGCCACCAACTTATCGGCACGGATCTTGAACGCAGCATAGTCGCTTTCCTGCCACCAGTCAGCAAGATTGCCGTCTTTATCAAACTGTGCGCCCTTCGTATCAAACGCATGGCTTATTTCATGCCCGATGATGGATCCTAAGCTGCCGAACAACGCTTCCTGAGACATATCTTCATAGTAGACCGGAGCATTGAGTATACCGGGAATAATGTTGATTGAATTCTCCTGCAGATAATAGTACGCGTTTGCTTCCAGCAGGTCATCCACATTCCACAGCTCCCTGTCCACCCTGCCGTTAGTATGAGAACGGTCAAGATCACGTTCAAACCGTGCAATGGCTTTCAGGCAATCTATATACGAAAGTCCTTCCAGATTAAGCGAGCTGTGGTCAATCCATTTATCAGGATATACCGCATGGATAGTAATCGCATCAAGTTTTTCTATAATCTTTTCTTTGGTTGATTCAGAAAGCCAGTCTTCACCGGCAAGCATTTCCCGGTAAGCAGCGATGATATCCTGACACAGTTCTGTTATTCTCTTCTTGAGCCCGCTCAAGTCATAGCGGGTCAAATATGCTCTGCTGAGGGATATCGGGAGCATATTGCGCACAATATCCGCAGCTATCTTTTCATCGGACTCATGGCCCGTAGAGCCGGACACCATATTACTGACGGTCAGCACGACTTTGAATGCATCATAGTCAAGCACGGAGGCCATGTTCGCAACATAGTGTACCAGCATATAAGCCTTTATTGCGGCAAGGTTCTGCTCCGTATACAAGCTGTCCAGCCTGCGGATAAGCGCCGGCTGCAGGACTATATAGCGTTCAGCATTTCCGTAGCCCATATTTTTGATAAAACGGACGAGCGGAAACGACGCAGCAAGCCCGTTCAGAGCGCCGGGCTCATACGAGTTATTTATTTTCGACACATAGTCAGGGGACATATAGTCAGCGCTCGTAAAGGCTTTTTCGGCAAGCTTTGCCTCAAAATCGAGTGACGATTTGAACAGATCTTCTGCCTGCGCTTCGGTATAGCCGATGCGGCTGAGCAGCGCCTTTAATTCATACAGTCTTGCTTTATATATACGCTCACCGTGTTCCGTACGGTTTTTATATTCGGCAGCATCGCCAAGCATAAAATCGTCATTTACGATACCAGTAACATATATTGATCTATCATCAAACCCCTGAAAGTTCTCCACTCCTATCAGGACAGGCACAAACCGATGGCGCTCGTTGTCGCAGATAAAGTCTGATAATTCTGCAAGCGTACTGAGACTCTGAATATCCCGCACCGTCTGCATAACCGGTTCCATTCCCGCTGCATTCCGTGCATCCCAGTCAAGGATAGTACGGTATAATGCGCGTACCTGCGCAGCATCGTGGCCGGGTACGCTTGTATCCGTCAGCAGCTGCCGTACTTTTTTATCCATCTCTTCCGCTGCCTGAGCAAGGGAACTGTACGAAGACCTTCCGTCAGGGATTTCGGTGTTTTTGAGCCAGTCGTAGTTCACATATAGATGAAAATCCTCACGCGGTGACGGCCGTTTCAGCCCTGCAAGATTCGCCTTTATATCGGAGTCAAGCCACGGACTTCCGCCGGCGGTACCGGCGGCATCGTCACTCACCCCGGAACCGGTTGCGCAGGCGGCAAGCGCAAGCGCGGCAACAGCGGTAATCGCTATGACGGTACTATATATGATTCGCTTCATAAAAAATCCTTCAATCAGTTGCCGAGCGTACGCAGAGCTTCCGCAGCTTTTGTATCGCCGTTTGCGGCGGCACGAGAAAGCCACTGCTCCGCCTGCTTTACATTCTTTTTTGTACCGATCCCGTCACGATACATGATACCGGTCTGATACTGGCAGAGCACATCACCTTTTTTCGCTCCTGTTTCAAAGTAGCTGAATGCTTTTTTTTCGTTCTTCGGTACGCCGAGGCCGTCCATATACAAGCCGGCAATACAATAATTGGACTGCACGGCTCCAGCCTTCTCACCCTTCTTGTAATACTCCATCGCCTTTTTATAGTCAGTCGTGACACCCTCACCGCTCTGATACATACTGCCAAGATTCAAAAACGCATAGCTGTTGTCCTGCGCCGCGCTCTGCTCCAGCCAGTACAATGCCTTGGCATAGTCCCGCTGTATGTTCTGCCTGTCGTAACGGTAGATTACACCGAGATTATTCTGAGCCTTTGAGTTTCCTTTTTCAGCGGAAAGCGTATACCACTTTACCGCCTCCGCCCAGTCCTGCTCCACTCCTTCTCCCCGCGCATACAGTCTGCCGAGCTGAAACTGGAACAAAGCATTTCCCTGCTCCGCAAGTCTGCGTATATTGGCTATGTCAGGTTCTTTTTTTTCTACTGAAGCTGCTGTCGGAGCCGTAAGTTTTCCGATACCGTAGTCCTCCTGCTTTTTGCCTTCATATGCATCCCTCAGGTCTTTATCATTGACCGAAAAATGGTACTTTTCGTTCGACCCGGGTACAGTGACTTCCTGTTCCCAGCTGAAATTAAAATCTGCTGAAAGGGATGCTGCTGCCAGCAGGGCAACCGTCATGCAAAACACAATTTTTTTCATACGTCCTTCCTTACCCACTATATAGGGAGCACTTTTTCTCCGACAAAATACCGGACACAAGACTCCGTATAGTATACGGTATCGTAAAAAGTACTACAAGTAGAAATTGACATTCCCCGCCGCAGAGCAGCGAAGCTTCTACAACGAAGTCACATCAAGGTCAAGGTGAACAGTCGTCTTATAATCGGGGAAAAGCGCGGCTATTTCAGTCCTGATCTTTTCAAACCGCTGCAACCTGTCCTTCGTATCAAAATCGATGATGATGTCCATACGGATTGAATGTTCCGCCTCATCCACATACAGACCGTGCAGCTGCAGAACCTCCGGATACTGCGAAAGCACCTCAAGAATACGCCGCTTTACTCCGCCTGCCGCAGTATTGCCCGTGTTCGCAGGATATACGCCGATTGCAGTGAGCAGCACCCCCTGTTCCTTCTGTACCCGGTCAGTAATCTGCCGCTGCAGCTTGTCAATCTGCACAGCAGTCGTGTCGTCCTCCACTTCGATATGAACCGAGGCAACAAAATTATCAGGCCCGTAGTTATTCAGAACAAGATCGTAGACGCCGCGGACGCCGTCTACCTGCGCTATCGTATGCTTGATGTTTCGGGCAAGCCCTTCCGCAGCCCGTTCACCCAGAATCTCACTGATAGTATCGCGCATGGTTTCAAAACCGGCCTTGATAATCATAGCAGAGATAAGGACACCGAGGTATGCTTCCAGCCGCAGCCCCGTAAAGATATAGACGAGCGCGGCGGCAATGGTCGTCACGGAGATGACAGAATCCATGAGCGCGTCCTTACCGCTCGCCACCAGAGAATCAGAGTTCACGCGCTCGCCGACAGCACGGACATAGAGTCCCATCACTACTTTGACGATGACGGCAGCACCCAGAATGATGAGTGACTGCGTGCTGTACTCAGGCGTTTCCGGCACCAAGATTTTCTTGGCGGACTCAACAAGCGAAGTTACGCCCGCATACAGAATGATGACTGATATAACCATCGCGCTCAGATACTCAAGCCGCCCGTAACCGAACGGATGCTTTTTGTCCGCAGGTTTTGCGGCAAGCTTTGTACCCACAATCGTAATGACAGAGCTGAACGCATCGCTCAGATTGTTCACCGCATCAAGCGTTATGGCAATAGAATTGGACAGAAGTCCTACCGCAGCCTTAAAAAGTGCGAGCAGCGCGTTTCCGGCAATGCCGAGCATGCTCGTACGTACAATTGTTTTTTCACGGCTTGTTTCGCCGCCAAAGTTTTTTTCCTTGCGCATATGAACAGTATATCAGATTCTTTTGATTTGTATATCTGAAAGCACGGCCGTAGGAATAATTGGCCACGGAAATCAATTTTATATTTCTATGCAGGATGAGGAGAGTAAATTTGTACCCGGCACAGCCGCGGAGCCGGGACTTGCAACGCAAAACATCTGCACAAGCAAAGCGAGGTATTTACAGCGCAGCTTCGAGTAAGTAGTTTTGCGGGGCAGGCCCCGGCGGAAGCGGCGGCCGGGTACAAAAAGTGATTTCCATGATAATTGGAAAGAAAGCTTGACTTAATAATGTAACAATGTTAATTTATTGTCATATTCGCATCAGGAGCAGACGATGAGAAACGCAAATCCGGATATAGTCCCGCTTATAAAAGCCCGTACGCTCGATCTTCTTATGGAAAAAAATCCTGACAACATCGGCATGCGCGACATAGCAAAAGCATGCGGCATCACGGCCACGGCTATCTATCATTATTATACGGACAAGGATGCGCTTTTTCAGGCAGTGGGCCTTGCCTGCCTGAAGGAACTGAATGCCCTGATACTGGACGGGGTACATACACAGCAGACAACGCGTGAGCAGATTCTGAGCGCAATCCGGACATTCCGCGACTGGAGCTTTGAAAATCCCCGCAGAGCACTGCTTGTCATGCAGGGCATCAAAAGCGCTGACAACGCACCGCCAGAAATAATAGAAGAATTCTATACCTGCCATCGAACAGGAGAACAGCTGCTGCAGAAAGCGGTAGCAGAAGGCATCGCGTTTTCAGAAAACCCACGGCTTGACGTAGGCATTCTTATTTCAGGACTGTGGGGATGTATTGAATCAGTACTTTTGAAAAAAAGTGATGTTGCGTACTGGGAGAACGGCCGCGCTTATACAGACCATTTTATTTCGATGTGGATGCAAAGCATCTTCAGGAAGGTATAATATCCATGACTATTCTGGTTCTGAACGGAAGTCCGCGCAAAAATGGAAACGTTGCTCAACGCCTGCGTGCTGAGCTTAAAAAATATGAAGGTGCCGAGGTCATCTGGGAAGATGTCTGCGACCTGGACTTTTCGTTTTGTACCGGGTGCATGGCATGCCGGTCAAAAGGAACATGCGTGCTGCCGCAGGATGATGCGCACAGGATCGCTGATAAAATAAAAGAATGCAGTATGATTTTTGTAGGTACGCCGGTGTACTGGGGCAACATGAACGGCAAGCTTAAATCGCTTTTCGACAGGCTTGTCGGCGTAATGATGGCTGAATCCAAGCTCGGCATTCCACTGCCCCTTCACAAAGGAAAAAAGGCCGCAGTCGTTACAAGCTGCACCACACCGTTCCCGTTTAATTATCTATGCGGCCAGTCTACGGGGGCAGCCCGTGCCGTAAAAGAAATCCTTACATCATCGGGATTCAAAATCGTACGCAGCATCGCCGTTTCAAACACTAAAAAATAACAGCGCATGTATATGCCGTAACATGCCGGGCAGCATATGTGCAATGCCGCAGTGCACGCAATACGCGCAGTGTGCGCAGAAACGGCGGCCTCTGCCGTCAGTTCTTTTCGAGCACACCTTTCCTCAGGTCAAAGTTCGATTTTTTTCGCCTGCCTACTGTATACACTTCGATGTAGTATTGTATACGTTTCGTAGTACTACAGTATACACAGGAAAGCTTGTCATATTTATTGCATAAAATCATCTGTTTTATGTAATAAATCCGTCCGTTTTATTACATAAATCTGTTTATTTTATTACATCATCCATCTGTTTTCCGCGGACATCATTTCAACAGCTTTCCGCATGCATCGTACCTCGCCGACCAGACCTCCGATCGAAAGCTGCAGCAGATGTATGAGTCTGTATCGTTTTTGTAAAATCACTATCTGCATCAGCACCATAAGCGCAGAAAAAAGCATCGTCGCAACTCCCAGATCCATATCGAATACAACGGTCATTGTATACGGGATCGAACTGATCGGCGTTACGCCCATATCTGACTTTACTGATAAAATAACGCCGAACGTCATCACGATCAGCCCGCCAAAGTAAAACAACAGTTTTACTGCAAGATTTTTTTTGCCGTTCATCTCAACAATCCTCATTTAAATTACGTATCATCCGTTCAGTCACTTCGCGCCATAGCTGCAGCTGTTCGTCAGGAATACCGCTGATAATCCGGCTTTCAAGCATATCAATATCATGAAAGACTTCCTGCCGTAATGAATCAGCCTTTTTAGTAAGAATGATTTCTTTAAGCCGCCTGTCTTCTTTGCTCGGAACGCGTTTTATCAGATCCATTTTTTCCAGGGAATCAAGTACCTGCGTTGCAGTGGCAGCACGCAGGCCGAAAACCGTTTCTTTTTCTGGTACGTCGGCGTTCCGCTGTTTTCAAACAGATAATGAATCAGCTTTTCCTCTGTACCGCTGTACTGTTTGCCTCTGGCAAGTTTATCTATGAGCCGGCGCTGCATGTTCGCCAGCTGGCTTATACGCTTATAAATCATCAGATGATCTGCTCCCTGTTAATATACTTAGTTTCCTAAGTAATAACCTGAATACTGTCTACATAGACACGTGTCAACAGGAATCGCGGTCAGCGCGCTGGTAATAAGCGGCGCACCGGTCGCAGATGCAGCCGGTGCGTTCGGCTGATTGTGCTCATGTCCGAGGATATCGGCAGAATAATGATATCAGGAGATCATATCCTCTTGAAAATCATCAGCAGCTCCCTGCCACGTAATCCTGCCTTTTTTGATCAGGATGATATAATCACTTATTGACTTGGCTTCGTGTATGTCATGGGTGACCATTATACCTGTAAAACCGGACTCCTGCTGGCGTTCACGGATCTCAGCCGCCAGTTTTTTACGCAGCGGTGCGTCCAGCGCGGAAAGCGGCTCATCAAACAGAATAAGCGCCGGCTCTACAATCAGAGTCCGCGCCAGACAGACGCGCTGAGCTTCTCCGCCGGAAAGCGTTTCGGGCAGTCTGTTTCCGAATCCGCCGAGTCCGAACCGCTCAAGCAGCTCAGCAGCGCGCGCACGGCTTTCTTTACGTCCCATGCCGCGGCAGCGCAGACCATATGCCACGTTGTCATCTACCCGCATGTGGTTGAACAGTACAGGCTTCTGAAATACCATACCCACTCCGCGCTTTGCAGGCGCAAGCGGTGCGATATTCCGGCCGCCGAGCATAATTACCGGACCTGCATCACCGTGAGAAGCAAGGCCGGCCGCAGGATCAGGTTTTACCAGACCGGCAATTATTTTCAATGTAGTTGATTTCCCGCTGCCACTCGGCCCCACAATACACGTCATGGTATGCTCACAGCAGCTGAACGACACATCAAGCATGAACGCGCCGCAGAAAGAACGGATATGTTCCGCCCTGAAATACGGTTCTATACTATTTTCCATGATATCCGGCTCCATTCCGTTGCAGGCGGCGTGCGGCAGCAAACACCGTCATACACAATACACCGAGCAGCAGCCCGGCGGCACAGCCTTCGTGAAACCGGTATGATCCTGCCAGCCGGTAAGTGAACAATGCCAATGTATTAAACCGAGGCAGCGCCATAACCAGTGGCAGCGTCGCGTCCCCGGCGCTCACTGCAAAGCAGAACCCGGCCGCGCTTATAATCCCCTTTGCAGCGGCAGGCAGATATATCCTGCGCCAGATCTGCAGCGGTCTGACGCTCAGCAGACGCGCGGCATCAACAGTATCCTGATCAACCTTTGACAATGAGGTCCAGATATGACGGAAAGCGAGCGGCCAGAAAAGCAGCACCTGCGCGGCAATCAGCAACACGGCATTTCCACGCGGAACAAGCATCGTTACCACCACTCCCACCGCCACGCTCGAAAGCGCCATAGGCAGCATGGGAAAAACTCTCAGCAGCAGGTTCCTGCCGCGCACATCAACGGTACGTACAAAGGCGGCGTACAAAAACCCCAGGCACACGCAGAAAAACGCAGTTGCAGCACCTGTTGCAAGGGTAGCCGCCACCGCACCGTTGAAATCTTTCATGCTGATGATCCGGCGCAGGCCGGCAAATGTAAATGTATCGTGCGCATCAGTGAACGCATTGTACAATATAGAAAAGAGCGGAGCAGCAAAAAAAACGGCGATGAGCAGAAAAACGACGGCGGCAAACACACGCTCACGAACTGTACGAACGCCGCACGGCTGCGTACCGGCAACGAACGTCATGCCGCGGCTTTTTGCTGCATCCTGCTCACACAGCGCATAGAGCGTTACAAACGCACAGGCAAGCACCGTCTCTACAACAATAAGCCCAGCTGCTCCAGTATAATCAAGCGAAAATCGTGCCGCCTTGTAGATTTCCACTTCAAGCGTCGTGCATCCGGCACCGCCAAACATAAGGACAATCATAAAACTGAAATAGCAGTACAAAAAGACAAGCATACACGATGAAACCATGGCCGGCAGCAGCTGGCGGACGGTCACCGTCCAGAACACCCGCAGCTCTCCGGCCCCGAGCAGCCGGGCGGCATCAGCCTGCTCGCGCGGTACCTGCATCCAGCAATCGTGAACGCCTGACATGACGATGGGAAAGTTGTAGAACCCCTGAGCTATGATGATTCCTGAAAATGAATACAAAAAAGATACCGGCACCACCTGCCTGCCGACCAGCAGCCGCGCACAAAGAGCATTCAGCGTACCTGCCCGGCCGAAAAACGACACATATCCCAGCGCCACAAGCAGCGCGGGAACACACAACGGCACGGAAACGCACGAAAGCAGCAGCTGCCTGCCGGGGAACCTGCGGTTCGCCGTAAAAAAAGCGGCGCACACACCGATAACAAGCGCAACAAGCATGGAGCACAGCGCTTGAAACACGGTGAATGCACAGACTTGTACCAGCCGGATCACGGCAGCGCTCCGCTTTATTTAGAAAGAATTGAAACTGCCCGGTCAACAGCATCAGGCATAACATCCGGTGAAGCCGAGACCGTACGGACCGGAATAGCCGCCGCTTTTTTATAGCTTTCAGGCAGAACGACATTCTCGTTCACCGGATACATCCACTGCGTAAGCGGCAGCAGACTCTGGGCTTTTTCTGAAATAAGGAAATCTATGAATTTCCGTGCACCTTTTTTATTCGGCGCGTTCTTTAAGATTCCGGCGGCCTCCACCTGCATGGCATGGCCTTCATCAAAAACAAGCGCCTTATAGTAGTTTATTTTGTCATACTCATAGTTTGCGGCAGGACTTGTTGTATAGCTGATCACCATCGGAGCCTCGTTCTTGGTAAACAAACCGTAGCCCGCGCTCCAGCCCGGAGCCATAGTAAGTACATTCGGCTTGAGTCCCTGCCAGAACAGATCAAACGCAGCATCATCTTTGTAGATTGCCCGGACCCATGCAACGAATCCCAGACCGGGAGTACTTGTGCGCGGATCCATAAGGATCAGCTGCTTAGTATATATCGGATCTGTCAGGTCAGAGAGGCTTTTCGGCTCGGGCAGACCGCACCTGGTGTCAAAAATTATGGCAAAATGGCTGTAGTCAAAGGGAATCAGCTTGTTCTGCGTTCCCAGCTGCGCACGCAGGATCGGATTTATAATGGCATCAGCTTCGCGGGATGAATAGCTGTCAAGAATATCCGCCGCAAGCGCTTTGGGCGCCGTATTGTTATCAATTCCAAGAATAACATCAGCCACAGGATTTTTCTTTTCCGAAACGGCACGGCTCAGTACCTGCACACCGCTACCGCAGTTCACAAAGTTTACAGTAAGACCGGTTTCTTCGTTGAACGCCTTAGCTATCTTATCACCGGGCCCCCATTCGCTTACAAAGCTGTCGTAGCTGTACACGGTCACTTCGCCTGAAACAGGCTCAGTCTTAGAACAGGAAACAGTCAGCAGAGCCAGAAGCGGCACCGCTGCAGAAAAAAACATAGCATGATACAAATGAATGGATTTTAATGAAAAGTTTTTCATATGATCCCTCCGCCGGTATTATCCGGATCAGGTTGGAGCTTTATACAAAGCTCTGCGGGTATAATCTCAGCCGGAACTCCGGCACCCCAAAAAGCGCGAACAGTATATCAAATAGAACTGTATATGTCCATGCAGTTGTCAGAAACAGGGGTAGTCTGAAATACCCTTATATCGTCATGAGGAAGCTGTTCCCAGCTGAACACACTCAGTGCATCTGACAGCGAAAGCGGTTCTGCAGCCGGAATAAAACCGCACAGATGCATGATTTCTCCGATCACCTGCCGGGGAGAATAACGACTTCTCAGAACACCCATATCTAGAGCTTTATCACGCTTAGAAAGCCGTCTGCCGTCGCTGCTCACCAGCAGCGGCAGATGCAGGAACCGCGGCGGCATAAAGCCGAGCCTGCGGTACAGATACAGCTGCTGATGGGTGGAAGCAAGCAGATCTCTGCCGCGTACCACTTCGGTGACGCCCATAAGCGCATCGTCAGCAACTACGGCAAGCTGATACGCAAAGTTGCCGTCGGAACGCCGCAGCACAAAGTCACCGCAGTCGTGAAGCAGATTGCAGGTCTGTACACCGTAGTGCCCGTCAGTAAAAACAGATTCCGTATCCTCAGTCATTATGCGGCTGGCAGGACGCCGTACCGCCGCCAGAGCGCTCCGCTGTGCAGGGGTCAGCGCTCTGCAAGTTCCAGCATATACGGGTGTGCCGTCGGAAGTATGCGGCGCATCGGCGGCAAAAAGATCGGCGCGACGGCAGAAGCAGTCATATACAAGCCCCTGTTTCTGCAGCGTATGGAACATACGTTCATATACGGAATCACGTTCAGACTGAAAATAGGAAC
>CACZQF010000133.1 GCA_902783245.1 uncultured Spirochaetaceae bacterium
GCATCTGATCGTTTTCAGCTTAACGAAACAGTACGTCTTTTCAGCACCGACGGTTTTTCAGCCGCACTCACGCTGAACGAACAGTTCGGCTCAGCACTTTATACTATTACGGGCGGCATACACTTCAGCCGGTACTTTTAAGGCAACTTCGAAAATACGACAATTACAACAATATACAAAAACCTGCGGGAAATTGACAAATTTATGCAAAAACCTTAAACTATCGTTTAACTAGGGAAAGATTGTGATAACATTAACAGATGTATGCAAAACATATCACGTACAGCGTGGTTCTATTGAAGCTATCAAGCATGTCTCTTTAACCGTCCAGGACGGTGAAATATTCGGGATTATCGGCTACTCCGGCGCAGGAAAATCATCTTTAGTCAGATGCATCAACCTGCTGGAAGTGCCTGACAGCGGCACCATAACGGTGAACGGCATCAAAATCACGTGGGAAGATGAAAACGGCAGATTCGCCCGGAAAACAAACCATGAGATGAAGACGGTGCGCAAAGGCATCGGTATGATTTTCCAGCACTTTAACCTGCTGGAGCGGTCAACAGTCTTTGATAATGTAGCCTACCCGCTTAAATATTCGGGTAACTCCAAGGAGCAGATCAGAAAACGCGTTGCGGAGCTGCTTGAGCTGGTCGGGCTCACCGACAAGACGAACGTCTATCCGTCGCAGCTTTCCGGCGGTCAGAAACAGCGCGTGGCCATAGCCCGTGCGCTCGCAAACAATCCTAAGGTGCTGCTGTCGGACGAAGCGACCAGCGCGCTTGACCCTGACGCCACCGCCTCCATACTGGAGCTGCTCAAAGAGCTCAACCAAAAGCTGCACCTGACCATCATCCTTATTACGCATGAAATGTCCGTCATTAAATCAATCTGCCACAAGGTTGCCGTCATGGAGGACGGCCGGGTGGTTGAAGAAGGAGACGTCTACTCCATCTTTGCAAATCCCGTCCAGCCCATCACAAAAAAATTCATTGACTCGCAGTCTGCGCTGTCTAAGATCGGCTATCTGCTGGGCCACAATGCGGGTCTTATAGACCTGAGCAACAACGGCAGGCTGGTAAAGCTGCAGTTTGAAAAAGATGCCGTGGGAGACGCGCTTATATCGGAAATATCCCGCAAATTCAACGTAAACCTTAACATCGTCCTGGCAAACGTAGACATCATACAGGAAAGTCCGCTCGGAGCCATTATTGTAGTTATCAAGGGTGACCCGCAGAATATTCAGGACGCCTTAGCATATCTTCAGTCCATGCACGTGTCGGTATTTCCTATCTCAGCACAGGAGGGCAACTAATATGACGTTCATTCAGACCTGCTTTCCGAACCTGTACCCCTACTGGTTCAAATTCCTTAAAAACTGTGCCGCGACATTCCAGATGTTCGCCATTTCAGGCAGCGTTTCGTTCGTACTCGGCCTGCTGTTCGGCGTGCTGCTCATTGTGTTCAAAAAAGACGGCATACGGGAAAACAAAATCATCTATACAGTCATCAGCATCGTCATCAACCTGTTCAGATCGATTCCGTTCGTGATCCTGCTGGTGTTCCTCATTCCGTTCACCCGTTCATTCATGGGAACGGCAATAGGCGTCAAGGGCGCCATCATACCGCTTGTGTTCGGCACGGTGCCCTTTTTCTCACGTCAGGTGGAAACCGCGCTGGAGAACGTAGATCCCGGAAAGGCCGAGGCCGCGCGCAGTATGGGCAGCGGTACCATGGGGCTTATATTCCGCGTCTACCTGCACGAGTCCGTGCCGGAGCTTATCAGGGTAACCACCATCACGGCCATTTCGCTGGTGGGACTGACCACTATGGCGGGTGCCGTAGGCGCGGGCGGACTCGGGGATTTTGCCATCAACTACGGACAGGGACTGAACCACAGCGACATCATCTATGCATGTATTATTGTCCTGCTGCTGTTCATCTGTCTGCTGCAGTTCATCGGTTCGTTCCTGGCCAAGCGGACAACAAAATAGGGGCACCTCGAAGAAGGGCATCTTCGAGGTTCACATAAGTTTTATCCGGTCAGGTGCTCTGCACCGGCCGAAAAATTATACTTTTCAAGGAGAGTGTTTATGAAAGTAACAAAAAAAGCGGTAAGCCTGCTTATTGCAGGTGCGGTTCTTGCGGGCGTTTCCTTTGCGGGCGGCGCAAAGGAAAAATCAACGACTATTAAGATCGGTGTGTGCGGTTCATCCAACGACCACTGGAAGGCAGTGCAGTACGAGCTTGATCAGGCTCAGACCGGCATTAAGCTTGAGCTGGTGGAATTCAGCGCATACAACCTTCCGAACGAAGCGCTCAACTCAGGCGACATCCAGCTTAATTCATTCCAGCACAAGGCATATCTGAACAGCGATGCCGGCAAAAACGGCTACAAGCTCACCGTAATCGGAGATACGCTCATCGCGCCCCTTACACTGTATTCAAAGAAATTCAAGAGCCTGAGCGATATTAAGAATGCAGCGGGCACCAACGGTACCGCATCAGTAAAATCAGGCGCGCTTAAATTCGCCATTCCGAGCGACGGTACCAACCTGAGCCGCGATATCAAGCTGCTTGAAGCGGCCGGCCTTATCACCGTGGATCCCGCAGCAGGCTATACACCTGAGCTCAAGGACATTACCGGCTATACCTACAACGTTGAGGTAATTCCCCAGACGGCAAATACACTGCCCCAGACACTTGATGACTACGCGGGCGCAACCATCAACGGCACCTATGCAATTCCTGCGGGCTTTATTCCGTCACGCGACGGCCTGATCATCGAAAAACAGTCAGAAGCCGGCGACAATCCCTATGTCAACATCATCGTAGCGCGCACCGCGGATAAAGATAACGAAGCATATGCAAAGATCGTAAAGGCGTTCCAGAGCCAGACAGTTGCCGAGTACATGCTTTCAAAATTCAACGAAGCGTTCTTCCCTGCGTTCAACTACAAGCAGGTTTCAGCCGCTGAATGTGCTGAAACCGTCAAAAAAGTTGACGCGGCCATCCACTGGTAAGCAGGTATTCTGACGCTGCCGCTGCATCATGTCCGAGGAGAAACCGTATGACCGAGCTGGAACAAAAGCTGTATGATCAGGTAGTAAAAGACCATCCGTATATCGTAGGCCTGCGCCGGTATTTTCACATGCATCCGGAGCTTGCACGTCAGGAGCTGAACACGGCGCGCCGTATTGAGGCAGAGCTTGATGAGGCAGGCATCAGCCATGAGCGTGTGGCAGAATCAGGGGTCTACGCGGAGATCAAAGGCAGGCGCGGCGGAGACAGGACGATCGTCCTGCGCTCGGACATTGATGCGCTGCCCATACAGGAAACGCATCAATGTGACTATACGTCAACTGTGCCCGGCGTGATGCATGCATGCGGCCACGATGCCCACACGGCTGCGCTCATAGGCGCGGCACGCATTCTGGCCGCAAACACTGACAAGTTCGGCGGCACCGTCCGGCTGACGTTTCAGGCAGGCGAAGAGATCGGCTACGGCGCACGGGTATTTGTAAACGGCGGCTATCTTGACGGCGCCGACAGAACGTTCGGCGCACATGCAGCCTCAAATGTACCGGCCGGTTCAGTAGTGCTTATGTCCGGCCCCAACAACGCCAGCGTCGACTGGTTCAAAATCACCATAAAAGGCTATCCGGCCCATGTTTCCACCCCGGAGCTCGGTACGGACGCCGCATATATTGCAAGCCAGATCGTAGTGAGCGCTCAGGCGCTCATTACCAGACGTACCTCGCCCATGGAAAACGTACTTATCGGCATCGGAAAAATCACCGCGGGCGATGCGTATAATATCGTAGCTGGTCATGCCGAAATAGAAGGAACCATACGGGTTCTTACACCGGAGCTCCGTGCACAGGTAAAAACACAGCTCAAGGAGCTCGCGGAAACAATCGCGCGGATGTACGGCGGTGAAGCTGAAGTCACCTACAAGGACTTTACCTCGCCGCTCATCAACGATGAGGCCGCCACAGAGGAAGCATGCCGGGTGGCACGCAGTCTGTTCGGCGCCGACAAGGTCATCACGAGCCGTAAGCCCTCTCTCGGCGGGGACGACTTTGCGGAGTACATACTCAAGGTGCCCGGCGTATATGCCTATATCGGAACGGCAAACACGGCCAGAAAAGAAACCATGGCCGCACACCATGACTCTATCTTCGATATTGACGAAGACAGTCTGACTGTATCCGTGGCGCTGTACACCGCATACGCAATAGAGTACCTGAACGGCCTGTAAGGCGCGGTAATCCGTAGATCCTAATCTGCAAACCTATTGACACGCACTATAAAGGAGTATATGCTACTGATACAAACAAAAGTTTGTAAAACAAACATCTGTTTGTACAGGTAGTATAATGACAGCACGAGAAAAAGAAATACTTGAGCTTATCCGCAAAAACCCGCTTATTTCACAGCAGGAGTGTGCGGATGCGCTCGGCATCACACGCTCAGCAGCCGCAGGCCACATCATGAACCTGTCGCGTCAGGGCTACATCAAAGGCAAAGGCTATATTCTGCAGGAATCTCCCTATGTCGTGGTCATAGGCGGAGCAAACATCGATATTCAGGGATTTCCGTTCAGCCCGCTCATCATGCATGACTCAAATCCCGGCATCATAAAGCTTTCCTGCGGGGGTGTGGGCAGAAACATTGCGGAAAACCTGGCACGGCTCGGATGCGACGTCAGGCTTATCACCATACTGGGCGATGACGCCTTTGCAAGCCAGCTGCGCGCTGAAACACAGGCTGCAGGCGTAGACATTTCGAACTGCATCACCGTCCATAACGACACTACCTCAACGTATCTAAGCATACTGAATACCACGGGCGACATGGAGATCGCTCTGGCATCCATGGAAATACTCAATAAGCTTACGGTGGATATCATAAAAACAAAGGCTGACGTTATCAGAAATGCCGCTGCCGTAGTGCTTGATACAAACCTTACGCAGGAAGTGATCACCTATCTGCTTACATCATTCCCGGACACCGTGTTTTTTGCCGATCCGGTGTCAGTTACCAAAGCCCATAAGCTTATCAGCAGCATCGGCCGGCTGTACTGCATCAAGCCGAACATTCTGGAAGCGGAGGTTCTGGTCGGCAGAAAGCTGCAGACGATACAGGAGCTGGAGCAGGCAGGCAGGCAGCTGCTGGATCAGGGCGTAAAGCAGGTGGTCATCAGCCGCGGCGAGGACGGCCTGTTCTGCTGCAACGAACAGGAATCATTCTTCCGCCCTGCCCCGCAGGTCAGCATAAAGAACTGTACGGGCGCAGGAGACGCCTTTATGGCTGGCCTGGTGTACAGCTGGCTCCACAACATGAGCCTGGAGCAGGCGGCAGCATTTGCAGAGGGCGCGTCAAAGATGACGCTTGAGCACGAGAACACCATCAATCCGGCGCTCTCGGTTGAAAGCATACTGAAAACAATCCGATAACGGAATACAAACTACATATATAAGGAGTTTCTTATGAAAAACGACTATCTTGACATCAGACCTGACGTAGCGGAAGCGGTAAAAGCCGGAAAACCGGTGATCGCCCTTGAATCAACCATCATATCCCACGGCATGCCCTATCCCCAGAACAAGGATACAGCTCTTGAAGTGGAAAAAATCTGCCGTGACATGGGCGTAGTGCCTGCAACCATGGGCATTATCAAAGGACGCCTCAAGGTGGGCCTTACTAACGAAGAAATCGACTATCTGGGACGCATGGGCCAGAAAGTAACCAAAACAAGCCGCCGCGACATTCCCTTTGTAGTGGCAAAGAAACTTGACGGCGCAACCACCGTTGCCACCACCATGATCATGGCTCATATGGCCGGAATCAAAGTGTTCGCTACCGGCGGTATCGGCGGAGTACACCGCGGCGCACAGGAAACGATGGATATTTCTGCGGACCTGCAGGAGCTTGCGCACACCGATGTAGCCGTTATCTGTGCCGGCCCCAAATCAATCCTTGACATCGGGCTTACGCTGGAATATCTGGAAACACAGGGCGTGCCCGTCGTAGGATTCGGAACGGACGAGCTTCCGGCTTTCTACACCCGCAAGAGCGGTTTCGGCGTAGACTATCGCGTTGACTCTGCCGCAGAGCTTGCCGCAGCTATCAAAACAAAGCACGACCTTGGCCTGCAGGGCGGTATGGTCATCGGCAACCCGGTACCGGAAGAATTCCAGATGCCGCCGGAAGTAATCAACAAAGCCATCGATGAAGCACTTGCCGAAATGAATAAAAAAGGTATTCACGGCAAAGCGGCAACACCGTTCATGCTTGCAAAAGTGGCTGAGATCACCGGAGGCGACAGCCTTGCCACCAACATCAAGCTGGTGTTCAACAATGTAAAAGTTGCCTGCCAGACAGCCATAGAGCTTTCTAAGCTGTAGTCAGAAACAGGCCGGTCTATAGTATAAGGGCACCTCGAAAAAACACTTCCATGGCTTTTTCGAGGTGCCCTATAAGTTCTTTTCAGACAAGGTTCCAAAGGCATACGCACGAATCAACATCCCTCGCCGCAATGCGTCGGAGGATGCAACCCTCCGCACGAATCAAAAC
>CACZQF010000134.1 GCA_902783245.1 uncultured Spirochaetaceae bacterium
ACATAGGGCGGCATAGCCACCCGGGCTCATGAGCCCGCACAACAAAAAAGCCGCCGGTTTTATCCGACGGCTTTTTTGTTATTTACAGGAAGATACCGGAGACTTCCGGCCCTCCCACCCGACCTCGGTCGGGACAAAATGGCAGCTTACAACGATGACATGTTGGCAGCAACCTCCCGCTGCCTAGAATTTCCCCCAAAGAATAATGGTGCCCGGATCATCAGCGGAAGTGACGAACACAAAGCAGTCATGCGCCTCATTGTCGGCCACGTCCGTATAGATGTACTGACAGTTGTCCGGCCAGTATTCCTCAATGCCGTCAAAATCAAGCACGTCGGACTTATCGTAGGTAAACAGCAGCGCGCCTTTCTTTGCCACACGCTTTCCGAACAGTACAAGATCAGACTGAAGCACCAGATCCATATCGTCAAGCTTATACGTCACCGTAGTTTCCGTATATCCTGCAGCCTCATCAGGATTTGAGCGGCTGTCATATATGCCGTTCTCCGCCTCATCGTCAAGGAACTTGTTCGGAATACGCATGGTACGCGTATGCACACCGCCGCCCTTTTCCTGGAACGGCAGCACGGTATCATTATACGCAGCCCATCCGGACGCACTGCCAGATGCACGGACGGAACTGGTTCGGACAGAAGTCCCACGCATCAAGGCGGCAAGCTCACTGTCAGAGCCGTCAATCACGGTGCTCCAGGAAGCAAGCACCTCTTTATTGCTCACGCGCATTGCCCGCAGCGATACCGTAAGGTCCGTTCCCGTTTTATAGCACTCGCCGTATATCACGCAGTCCGCGCCGAGCCGTATTCCAGCTTCGCGCAAAGCTTCAAGGCTTCCTGACTGCGTCGCTGCAGCGGGGTTCTGCCGGCGCGGAAGCACAGCCTTGTCGCCGAATTTACGCACGCAGGCGCTGTACAGTGCCTGCTCCACCGCGTCGGACACCCCTTGCCACGGGCTTGCCACTTTAACCACCGCGACAGCCTGCGCCATTCCGCGGCTCAGCCCTGCGGTCAGTTTACGGGCAGCATTCTCCGTCTCGCGGGAAAATGTATCCGCAGACAGCGGGGCACACAACGGACTTACCAACACGGCCAGCAGCACCAGCCGGGACAAATACTGCCGGCGCATACAACTGCATACGTTCCGGATAAAATCGCTCAACTTCATATTACATCGCATCTTCTGTATCCAAATAATCAAAGAATTCATCGGCTATATCAAAGAACAGGCTCAGGGAGTCATTCAGATTCACCGAATTGAGCCCGCCTGTATATTTCATATAGTATTCAATCCAAAACGAACCGCCCTCAGACTTTCTGTCGGAAGGTACTTCATAGTGTACTGCAGTAAAAATCTTCTTGGAATTCCAATTGTTCACAAGCTTCATAGCCCGGCTGTCAGAAACTGACTTGGAGCCCTGCGCAATCGCAAAAAAGTGGATCAGATTCCGCTCGGCATCCACCTCCACATATGCCACAATATCATCTTTTTCAATTTTCAGGTCGCCGTCACCGTCCACCTCATGCTGGACAACATCCTTGTCGATGAGCGGACGCAGTGTGTCCATACTCACCTTGGACGCAGAAAGCGTGACAGGCTCCGCAAATCCAGGATGCACACAAAAAAAGGACAATGCCAGCGCTGCCGCCGCAGCAAAAAACAGGTTACGTTTCATATATACACTCCTTTAAAGCCACGGCGGTAGTCGCGCGCCACGGATGGCGCGAACAGCACTAGCAGGCTTTAGAATGCAAGTGCACATGATAAAAAGTACATGCATGTACTTTTTATCATGCCTCTTCTAAAAAAGGCCGCCCCGTACCGGAGCGGCACGTCTGATCCGATCAGCCGTATAAACAGCTACCGCTGTACACGGCCGGAGGCATCGCCGCCCGCAAGTTTTTCAACTTCCTGCAGCGTCACCCGGTTATAATCACCCTCAATACTGTGCTTGAGCGCAGAAGCCGCCACGGCGAACTCAATGGCCTGCTGCGTGGTTCTGCCGTTCAGCAGCGCATAGATAAGTCCGCCGCCGAAGCTGTCGCCGCCGCCTACGCGGTCAACGATCCGCAGATGGTATTCTTTTGAAAAACAGTAGTCCTTGCCGTCATACAGCATGCCCGCCCAGTCATTGTCGCTTGCAGAAATAGAAGTACGCAGCGTAATGGCAACCTTTTCAAAACCGAATTTGTCTGCAAGCTGCTTTGCCACTGATTTGTAGCCTTCCTTGTTCAGCTTGCCGCCGTAGATATCCGTATTCTCGGCCTCGATACCGAACACGTCCTTGGCATCCTCCTCGTTGGAGATGCACACATCCACGTACTTACACAGCTCGGTCATAGCCTCACGTGCCTGCTCACGGGTCCACAGCTTACCGCGGTAGTTCAGATCGCAGGACACCTTCACGCCGTGCTTTTTGGCTGCCTGGCAGGCCTGCTTACAGATCTCCACCAGATTGGGGCCCAGCGCCGGAGTGATGCCGGTAAAGTGGAACCATTCTGCTCCCTCAAAAATCTTGTCCCAGTCAAAATCAGAAGCCTGCGCTTCCTGAATGGCTGAGTGCGCACGATCATAGATACAGACTGAACCGCGCTGAGAGGCTCCTTTCTCCAGGAAATAAATACCCAGACGGTCGCCGCCGCGTACGATCTTGGAAGTGTCCACTCCGAGGATCCGCAGAGAATTCACCGCGCCCTGGCCGATGGCATGCTTGGGCACCTTGGTCACAAAAGCAACATCCTCGCCGTAGTTTGCCAGTGACACCGCCACATTCGCCTCGCCGCCGCCGAAGGTAGCCTGCAGCTGGTCATTCTGAAAAAAGCGGTAGTACCCGTTGGGTGCAAGCCGCAGCATTATTTCACCGAAAGTTACGATTCTGCTCATTTAGCGCGCTCCTGCTCGATAATTGCCCGTGCCTGCTTGCACAGGTCAGTGATTTCATCCCATTTCTGATTGTCAATCAAATCAGCGGTGACCATAAAAGAACCGCCGCAGGCCGCTATGACCGGCGCTTTGATATACTCAGCCAGATTTTTCAGGGAAATGCCGCCTGTGGGCATAACCTTGAACTGCGGGAACGGCGCGCTCAGCGCCTTGATCTTTGCCAGACCGCCGGACTGCTCCGCAGGGAAGAATTTAATCAGCTCCAGACCGAATTTAAGCGCGGCATGATAATCACTCGCCGTCGTGCATCCCGGGAAGATCGGGATATTCTTTTTCTGGGCATAGGCAACAAGCTCAGGATCAAAACCGGGCGTAACAATAAACTGTCCGCCGGCCGCGATAGTCGCGTCGATATGAGCCGTTGTGGTGACCGTACCGGCACCAACTACCATAGAAGGCTCCGCCTTCTTCATCAGGCTGATCGCCTTGTCGGCGCCAGCTGCCCGGAACGTCACTTCTGCTACGGGCACGCCGCCCGCGCACAGTGCTTTTGCGAGCGGGGCCGCATCCCGCTCAGGATTGTTCAGCTTTATGACCGGTACAATGCCGATCTTGGCAATATCCGTATTAAACTGATTCACAGTAAACCCCCTTTACAATATAAGTGACATTTTAGACCGCAACGGAAATATATGCAAGGTAGGTAATTGTCAGACAACAGAAATCAATTTTTTCATCCGGCAGCCGCTCCCGCGGCAGCCGGGCACAAAAAATGCTTTCCATGCTCTGCGCATGTACGTCTTGCCATTATCACGTATATCCATATAATGATACACCTATACTAAAATTATCTTACAGGAGTAACATATGAACAAAGCAGAACTGGTTGATGCCATTGCGGCAGATACAAAATGCACCAAAAAGGACGCGGAGGCATTTATAAAATCCTTTACAGCCACCGTTTCCCGCACTCTTGCAAAAGGAGAGGACCTTCAGCTTATAGGCTTCGGAACCTTCTGCGTAAGCGAGCGCGCTGCCCGCACGGGCCGCAATCCCAAAACCGGACAGGACATCACCATTCCGGCCGCTAAAATGCCGAAATTCAAGCCCGGCAAGGCGCTCAAAGATTCTGTAAACAAATAAGCAGGTTTAACCGTAAAACGGGGATCCCGGCTTGACCGGTATCAGATTCCCGCTTATACTAAGTTTGGGTGTTCCGTGTGAGGGGACATCTCCTGAAATTCTCGGCACCGCAGGGGCTCTGCGGTGCCGTTTTTTTTCGCAAAGTGTATACGGACCGAGCATAAAACCATTGCGTAAAATCAAATAAACGGCCACAATAGAGCCATGATGTCAAAAACAGATTCTTCCCGCACCTATACCATGATGACCGAAGCTCCCGTCGGGCCGCTCATCATCAGACTTGCAATTCCTACCATCATCAGCATGATGATCACCGCGCTCTATAACATGGCGGACACATTCTTTGTCTCCCGGCTCGGAACCAGCGCAAGCGGCGCCGTGGGCGTTATATTTTCCCTCATGTCAATCATACAGGCCGTAGGATTTACCATCGGCATGGGCTCAGGCAGCCTGCTGTCACGCAGCCTCGGCAAAAAAGATTACGGCGCGGCCGACACCTACGCGTCATCCGCGTTCTTCTTTGCATTTACCACCGGCTGTCTGCTTGTCGTCATCGGACAGGTTCAGCTGGACAGGATCGTTTCGCACATGGGCGCCACACCCACTATCCTGCCCTACGCAAAAGATTACGCCAGATATATTATTCTGGGCATTCCGTTCATCGCCACGTCATTCGTCATGAACAACCAGCTGCGCTTTCAGGGCATGGCAGCAAAAGCCATGATCGGCCTGACCGCAGGCGGCATTCTGAACATGCTGCTTGATCCGCTGTTCATTTTTGTACTCAAGCTCGGCATTGCAGGAGCTGCCATCGCGACGCTCATCAGCCAGTGCGCAAGCTTCTGCATCCTGCTGTCATTCTTCCTGCGCCGTATTCCGTCCACAAAGCTGTCAATAGCATGCATCTCCCGCAAAGCGGGCACCTATGCCGCAATCATTAAAAACGGCCTGCCGTCGTTCGCACGGCAGGGCATTGCCAGCCTTGCGGTCATTGCACTGAACCGCCAGGCCGGATTCTACGGCGATGCCGCGGTGGCAGGCATGTCCATCACCAACAGAGTGTTCATGTTCATCATGGCCATTGCCATAGGAATCGGACAGGGATTCCAGCCTGTATGCGCCATGAACTACGGCGCGCAGAAATACGTCCGGGTACGACAGGCGTTCTTCTTTATGGTAAAGCTATGCGCCGCCATCATGTCGGTGTGCGCCGTAACCTGCTTTGTCTTTGCGCCGCAGATAGTCGCATCGTTCAGAAACGATCCGGCTGTAATTCTGGTAGGTGCGGCCGCCATGCGGTTCCAGTGCCTGCTGCTGCCGTTTCATTCACTCATCTTCGGCACGAACATGATGCTCCAGACCACCGGCCAGTCGAATCAGGCCACGTTCACCGCATGCCTCAGACAGGGCATTTACTTTCTGCCGCTCATCATCCTGCTGCCGCGCATGTTCGGGCTCACCGGCATAGAGCTGACGCAGGCCATAGCAGACTGCCTGACCGTGCTCACGAGCATTCCGTTCGCCGTATGGTTTTTGCGAAGCATAGCGGTGCAGCATACAGGGAACGGCTGAACAGCCCGGCTATGACGTCCAGCCGTTTGAACGTTCCAAGCTCACTGTCGGACTGTAGGGCGGGCGGGGAGCGGCCGCCCTACAGTCCGCCCCCCCGACCTTGGTCGGGACAAAACAGCAGCTTACAAAGATGACATATAGACCATAACTTCCCGCTGCTACAGTTTCCAGCCAAGCTTTATTCCGCCGGTATATGCCTGCCGCTTTGAGCCGAACTGTCCGCCGAGCGACAGCTGTGTCCAGAACCGTCTGCCGATGATCAGCCTGCTGCTTGCATTCAATACAAAGCTGTTACTGGCCGTCAGCGTATCTTCTGTGGTGAACGTATAATCACCGTATCCCGTAAATGCTGCGGTGGTCTTAACGGTACCGCCGGTCAGTTCCCTGCGGTATCCGGCGGCAAGGGAAGCTATAATCAACCGGTTTGTTCCCGCACTTGTGCAGTATGACGCATGCACACCAAGCGTTGCCGGCAGGCTCAAATAGGTCTGAGAGTTCAGCTCAAGGCTTACCGGGCTGCTTGATTCGCTCATGGCAAATCGATAAAGCAGGTTACAGTCAAGCACCAGATCAGGCCCCCAGCTGACGGCATTCGTCAGCTCAAAATCAAAGCCCGCGCCGATCGTATTAGAAAGCATAAGGCTGTTTGCTGTACCTTCTGCTGAAAAAGTTTTCGAACCTGCGGTTACATCACGTTTGAGCGTACTATGCGCATATCCGGCCGTGCTGTGTCCAAAAAGATACAGTCCGTCAACCTGAGGCAGCTCATACATGACGCCGGCTCCTGCAACGGCGGTGGCAGCATCAGCCCGCGCATCATGCACACCTCCGATCGTATCACGGCTGGTAAAACCACCCAGATGGATACTGCCGTTGAGCCGCGGTGAAAACCAATGCTCATACCCGGCAATGAGTCCGCCGGTGGTAGCATTTGAGCTGCCGTCACCCTGCTGCCTGTCATGCGTTACGAGCGGCTCAACCCAGACATCATGTGAACCGGTAATACACTGAGGTGTTGCTGCCGGATAATACAAACGGCTGCCTTTGAGCGCATGCATACGGGCAGTAATCACGTCGCTGATATGCTGCTGGCGGCCAAGCTGTGCACGTACATGCGCATTGTAAGCTCCCGGAGTCAGGCGTTCGAGCGCCGCGGTAATGTCGCTGCCATCCTGACTTGACCAGTCAAGCGTTGAAAGGAGTGATGTAATGCCCGCAGAGGCAGCTGATACTGTCCGTGCTTCCGCGGACGACACGGAACGTGATGCATTCTGAGCGCTGTTGTCCTCTGCTACAGCGGCAATCTTGTCTAATGCACGTCCTGCACCGGAAGCACCGGAAGAACCAGACGCAAAACGGCTGTATGCATTTTCGTAGCGTTCCACCGCTACCGCTGCCCCTGAGCCGGAATCACTTGTAATACTCATGCTTTTAAGCGTAGGCGAAGCAGCAAGAACTTCCGTACCGGTGACAGTATAATTACCAAAGCCGGCGGCTGCTACAGGAGTGCCGTCTTGGGTAAACTGCAGCGGCAGGGCACCAGTGCGGTAAAAGGTTCCGTGCACAGGGAATACGGAAAGTGTACCGCCCTGTATGTCGATGCTTTTGGCAGAAAGCGGGGTGAGTCCGCCGCCCATAAGCCTCAGCGTAACAGTACCTGTACTTTGGTTGGTGAATGTACCGTTTACCTGAATCGCTTTATCCTGCGCAATGAATGTGCCTGCATTGTTGAGGGAAAGTACATCAACAGGGCCTGTTACGGTGAGGCCTTTACCAGTATTAATGGTCATGGCAAGAGACTGCGGTCCTTGTATGGCACCGTTAACCGTAAGTGATGATGCATTAACGTTGATGGCCGTTGTTTTACCCTGGTTGTCCTCATTAATGAGCGGATTGTATGGATTCCAGTTGGAGATGATGGCTCCGGTAACAGCTGCCCCATCTTTAAAGTCTATGATCTTTACATACGCATTGTCTGCAATATAAACAGCGCAGGTCGTACCGTTGAGCGCACCCCGAACCGTAAACGTATCTACAAGCGGACCTAAAAGATTGAGTCTATGTCCTTCGCCAAAGGTATAATTTGAGAGGTTCAGTTTTTCTCCTTGCAAGCAGAGCATATAGGAACCGCGGTACTGCAGTTTATCACCGAGCGCGTTGTGACCAAAATCAAAGCGGACAGCTACGCCGTCAGTACCGGTTGCCCGCACGCTTGCACCGCTTTCGATAGTCAGATTATTGTTCACGCCATACGACATGAGGATGCCTGTACCGTACTCACCGTTAGCGGTGACGGTCGTATTTACCGTAATGGTGTTGCCACTACCGTCATTACGGATACCGATGGCAGCCTCTCCGTCGGCAAGGAGCGGCGCTGCCTGCGTAATCGTGTTATCTGATCCGTAGACATGCAGGCCCACACCCATGAGCGCGGTATTAGGTTCGCCGGTGACGAATTCCCATGTATCCGCCGCTTCGTTATAACGGCGTAAGTAATACGGGTTGTTGTTCGTATGGGTGAGGCCGCTGTTATAAATCGAAAAACCGTACCAGTTGCGGCGGTCGATGTTATAGCCGATGTCCTGCAGCACGGCAAGTTCGGCTTCCATCATAATCATATAATTACGCCAGGATTGATGGCTCATCATGCTGTGCGCAAGCTCTATGTGCGAAAGTTCGATTCTATCTTCATACCCATTGACAGGCAGTGTGCCTGCCGGGGAGTCAGGAATTGACTGGTAGCCGGGCTGAACAACTGCTACATCATTTCCAATAGTAAGTACATCCTTAACATTATTTCCTTTAAAGTATACGCCGCTTTCCTGCCGAAACCCCACAATAACTGCGTCATCCTCTTGTTCGGATATGGTATCTGTATAAGGAATTGAACTTGCTGTAAGCTGAATGCCGCCATCAGGTGAAAGTGTGTTGGGCAGCTCCCATTTTGATGAATTTGAGTTCCACGTCCAGTACGACCAGAGGTGAGAGTCAAAGGCAGTAGGCTCAGTGGCACGCTCACCTTCAGTTTGATTGCTGAAAATACCCAACGCATGTGTCATCTCATGGATGGTAGTGTCAAAGAGGCAGCCTGAAGCAGTTCCTGCAAAGGGCAGCTGAGAACTGTGCGGTATCCGATCCCAGTCATCCCCGATGACAATAAATGTTTTCTCATCATCCGCATTATAATTGCCGTTTATAACGGCCTCTGCAAGAGCTGTATTATTATTTGTAAGGATTTCACTACTACCAGATGCGTTGCCCGCATTATCTGTCCGATTATTAAATACAATAATAGGAATAAAGCCTGTATTACAGCTGTCCGTGCTCAGCACATCAGCCCAATAGCGCAGTGAAAAAGCAATTTCTTTTTTTTCAGTTGCGGTCAGCTGCTGATCATACCGTTCTTCGGTGTTCCAGTAAAATCTGAGCATAAACATGGGCTTATTACTGGAACTGTTCACGCTGTACGAGTCGATGTAAACAATATCCTCAGCTACAATGAGTGTACCGACACTCCAAAACAGTAGAAAAATGACAACTATGCTGAATGCCCTACAATGTTTCTGCTTGAGCATATTTTTAGTATATGCATAATTTGAGGATATTACAAGAAAACACCTTCAGGCACTTTAGCCACATAATCCGATTGGGTATGAAAGCCGACTTTTTTAAGAGCACCTCGAAAAAGTTTCATAGAATTTTTCGAGGTGCCCTCAAGTTTTTATCCTGTCAGTTACTTTGCAAAAGTTATTTAGCGGAATCTGCGCTGCCCACCAAGCACAGCCATTCAGCTTCGGCGCAGAGCGTGTCGCCCACATAGGCCTTACCGGCCTGCTTTACCATGTTCGGGGTAACACGCAGGTTCTTCACTTCCATGCGCACGGTATCGCCGGGACGCACCTGATGGCGGAACTTTACTTTGTCCACGGTGGCAAGGAAGAACAGGCTGCCATCTTTAAACTTTTTCTGGTAGCTCAGCGCGGCGCCGCCACCCTGGGCCATGGTCTCGATAAGGATAACGCCCGGCACTACAGGATATTCAGGAAAATGTCCCTTAAAGAAAAAATCATTCTCCGTGAACTTTCTGGTGCTTACGCTGCCTTCATCATCACAGCTTACAATCTCATCCACGAACAGAAACGGACTGCGGTGGGGAAGCAATGACATAATATCGGTTGTCTCTGACATATAAAATCCTCTCTAAAGGGCACCTCGATAAAAACACTTTCGTGGCTTTTTCGAGGAAGCCTGCGGCCTGCAGACGCACGGAGCCGGCAGTTTGTAAAATCACGGGAACCTCAAATATCGGGGTTCACTTTACTTTATCTTTTTGATCACCACTACGCCGTTATGGCCGCCGAATCCGAACGTAGAGCTCATGGCACAATCGATGTTACATTCCACGCCCTTGTTGGGAGTGTAGTCAAGGTCACAGCCGCCCTCAACATCGGGATTTTCAAGATTGATCGTGGGAGGAACAAAGCTGTCTTCGATCGCTTTTACGCACAGAATGGCCTCAATACCGCCGGTGGCACCAAGACAGTGACCTGTCATGCTCTTTGTAGAAGAAATGTGCAGCTTATGTGCCTGCTCTTCGCCGAACGCAAGCTTGAGCATCTTTGTCTCGCCGCTGTCGTTCAGATGGGTAGATGTACCGTGTGCATTATAATACTGCACGTCAGACGGCTTAATGCCTGCGTCTTCCATGGCCAGCGTCATGGCGCGTGCGCCGCATACACCGTCGGGGTTAGGAGCCGTCAGGTGGTAACCGTCGCTCGTTCCACCGTAACCGGCAAGCTCAGCATAGATATGCGCGCCGCGGGCTTTTGCATGCTCATATTCCTCAAGCACCAGAATACCGGCACCTTCGCCCATAACAAATCCGTCACGCTGCTTGTCGAACGGACGGCTTGCCTTTGTAGGATCATCGACAAAGCCGCTGGAAAGCGCCTGCAGCATCTCAAAGCCCAGAACCGCATAGCCGTTTATCGTACTTTCCGCACCGCCGGACAGACATACATCTGCGCGTCCGCAGCGGATCAGGTCAAGCGCGTCGCCGAGCGCATCGGTGCTGCTGGAGCACGCGGTAGAAACCGTATGTGCCAGACCATGAATGCCGAATGCCATACAAATATTACCAGCAGCCTCATTGGGAATAAGCTCGGGAATAGTCATGGGCGGCATACGGGTATATTCTGACTGATAGTATTTGATACAGTTAGCCTCAGTCACCTCAAATCCGCCGATACCGACGCCGAGGATGATCGATGTTTTGTCGAGCACCTCTTTGTTGTCCGTAAGCTTGGCGTCATCAAGCGCCATCTTGCTCGCCGCCATGGCATATTTTGTGAACATAGCCATTTTGCGGGCAGCTTTGGGATCCATATATTTTTCAACTTCAAAGTTCTTTACTTCAGCCGCATATTTTACGGCAAAGTTAGATGTATCAAAGCGGTCGATCAGACCGATGCCGCTTTTTCCGGCCTTTACATTTGCCCAAGTTTCATCAACGCTGTTTCCAAGCGGGGTAACCGCACCGATACCGGTAATAACAACACGTCTCTTTTCCATACTAACTCAAACCCCCTTATGAATTATGCACCAAGACCGCCATCAACGCCGATGGTCTGGCCGGTAATATATGTAGATAAATCGCTCGCCAGGAACAAAACTGTATTGGCAACATCCTCAACCTGACCGGCACGGCGCAGCGGAATCTGCTTTACCCAGCCGTCCCGGATTTCCTGCGGCACCGCACGGGTCATGTCCGTGTCGATAAAACCGGGCGCAACCGCATTAACGCGTACGCCGCGACTGCCGGTTTCTTTTGCCAGCGCCTTTGTATAGCCGATCAGACCGGCCTTGCTTGCAGAATAGTTCACCTGGCCGCCCTCTCCGTGCACGCCGGAAATACTTGCCATATTGATGATAGATCCTGCCTTTTTGCGGATCATGTCGGCGGAAACAATCTGCGTAATGACGAACACACCCGTCAGATTGATATTGATGACGCTCTGCCAGTCCTCCAGCTTCATGCGGAATGACAGGCCGTCCTTAGTGATGCCAGCATTGTTGACCAGCACGTCAAATCCGCCGGCCTGAGCCAACGCATCTTTTATAACAGGTGCAAGAGCCGCAGCATCACCCACATCAGCACAGATTTCATGGAACTGCGTGCCATGTGACGCTGCAAGCGCCTCTATTTCAGCTTTTGCCGCAGACGGACGGGTACACAGACCCCACACTTCCGCACCTTCGGCTAAAAATGTTTCTACAATCTTGCGGCCGATACCGCGGCTTGAGCCGGTTACCAGCGCCTTTTTATTCTTCAGCATATCCATATACATCCTCCTCATTACAGGGCGGAAAGACCTTCCGCAGTATTTACCGGCAGAGACTCCCATTTTTCACCGAAGCCGCTGTCGCGCCACAGGCCGCTCAGCACTTTGCCGGGACCAGGCTCCAGCACCTGCCATTCATTATCAGTGTCAGCAGTCATCAGGCCGCCGAGCACCTTTTCTTCATCAGTCCAAAGTACCGGATGCGTCAGATGCAGCACGGCGGAAGCCTTAGCCTCCGCGCCCGCAGTGACCTGCTTACCGGTAACATTGCTGAACAACGTAATAGAAGGATCTTTGAAGGTAACGCCTGCGATGGCTTTTTCAAACTCATCGGCGGCCTTCTGCATAAGCGGGCTGTGAAACGGTCCAGCTACAGCAAGACGGATGAACCGACGGGCACCGGCTTCCTTGCATTTTTCCTCTGCCTGTGCAAGTCCGTCAAACGTAGCGGAAATAACCGTCTGACGAGGGCTGTTCATATTGGCGGCATAGGCACCGGTACAAGCAGCGGCAACTTGCACCACTTTCTCCGGCTCAAGCCCTATGACAGCCGCCATGCCGGGAGCATGGCCTTCATTCCGGGAGGCAATCTCCTCGCACACAGCCTGCATAATCTTGCCGCGCTGCTGCACGACTTTAATCACATCCTCAAACGAAAGCACACCTGACATATACAGTGCGGGAAATTCTCCAAGGCTGAATCCCATAACGGCGGACGGTTTTATTCCTTTTTCAGCAAGAACCGCAGAAACGGCCAGAGAAGCCGCAGTTATAGCGAGCTGGCTGTTGTCGCTCCTGCTCAGAACCTCTTTATCCGTATCCCAGAGCAGACGGGGCATATCAACGCCTGTAATGGCAGAAATATCATCAATAACTTTGCGTGCCTCAGGAAAAGCTTCGCACACATCCTTCATCATGCCGGGAGCCTGCGCACCCTGACCCGGAAATAAAAAAGCATATTTCTTTGCCATGGAAAACCTCTTCATGCTTGATCTATAAATGACAAAACTTGTCGAAATGTCATATCTGATAGTATAAGAATAACATAACTACAAAAATTGTCAAGCATCTGGAGCAGCTGCTCAGAAGCAGTCTGAAGATAAAAAACAGGCCTTCGCAGAAATAACACATGTATCATTTCTGCGAAGGCCTGCCTGTTGTACTGAGAAAGGATTTTATGCCGCTGCCCGCCGCCGCATGATCAGCTGGAATCCGGTCAGCACGGCAATTATTGCAAGACCGGCAATATCAGAACGGCTTTCCGGAATAATGCACAGCAGACCGCCTACAATAAACAGAACCCGCTCTACGATACCAGCTTTTTTAAACGCCCAGCCTTCCAGACCGGAGCTGATACCGAACATACCGATGAGCGCCGTAAACACGATCCATACCAGTCTGCCCGCACTTGCACCGATCATAAGCATCTGAGGATTGAACACGAACATATAGGGGATGATAAAAGCCCCGATGGCAAGTTTGGTAGCCTGAAACGCTGTACGCATTGGCTTGGCCCGTGCGATCGCCGCACCTGCAATGGCCGCAAGTGCCACAGGCGGTGTAACATCAGCAATAATACCAAAATAAAATGCAAACATGTGGGCTGCAAGCGGCTCTATGCCCAGACCGATAATGGCACCGGCAGTGATAGTAGACGTGATCAGGTAGTTGGCTGTGGTCGGCGCACCCATACCTAAAATAATAGAAGATATCATCGTCAGCAGCAGGGTTATGAACACAATACCCTGGGAAATAGAAATCAAACCTGCGCCGAATTTGAGTCCGATTCCAGTGAGCGTAACGATTCCAATAATAATGCCCGCCATAGCACAGGCTATGGCCACGCTGATAACATTACGGGCGGCGCTGCACATAATGCTCACCAGCTGGTCAGCGGTAAACCGCGGCTTGCTGCCATGAGCAATATCAACGAACGAAGATACAATACCGATGATCACTACACTCACAATTCCCATGAGCGCCGCATATACTGCAGTGCGTCCTATGCACAGGAACACAATAATTATAAGCAGAGGCAGGATCATATACCCTTTGCGTAAAAACAGCGGCAGAAAGCGAGGAAGTTCCTCACGGGGCAGCCCTTTCAGACCGAGCTTTTTTGCCTCTAAATGTACCGTAATAAAAATCCCCGTAAAATACAGCAGCGCAGGAATTACCGCAGCTTTTACAATCGTAATATAAGGCAGACCGAGACTTTCCGCCATCAAAAATGCGGCTGCACCCATAATCGGCGGCATAAGCTGGCCGCCGGTACTCGCTGCAGCCTCCACCGCCCCGGCAAACTCTCCCTTATACCCGAGTTTTTTCATCATGGGAATGGTAAAGCTGCCTGACCCGACCGTATTGGAGACAGAGCTGCCGGATACCGTACCGAGCAGCGCGCTGGAAAGCACCGCAACTTTTGCAGGGCCGCCCGATGCGCCGCCGGCAATCGCGTTGCACACATCAATAAAGAACTGTCCGATACCCGTGCTTTCCAGCAGCGCACCGAACAGAATAAACAGGAATATAAATGTTGAGCAGGCTCCGATGGGAGTGCCCATAATACCTTCGGTGTTAAAGAACAGATGGCTCACCACCCGTTCAAATGAATAGCCCCGGTGACTCAGGAATCCCGGCAGGTACGGCCCCGCAAACGCATACGCAATGAAGCTGCAGGCTATAATCAGGATAGGCAGGCCGACAATACGGCGGCAGCTTTCAATCAGAACAAGAATACCTGCCGTTCCTACCGCTATATCAAGGGGTGTATATGCACCGGTACGTCTGACCAGCTGCTGGAAATTGATGACGATATAGAGCCAGCATGCGCTGCCAGCAGCGGCCAGAAGCACATCATACCAGGGCAGCGTATTGCGAGGCAGCCGCTTTGCGGCCGGGAAAAGCAGGAACGCAAGCGCCTGCACAAAGGCCAGATGCGTAGCACGGAGCACCTGAGCGGTAATACGGCCGGAAAGCGTGGCATACAGTTGAAAGAATACAAACGAAACGGAGATAATTACTGTAATATACTGACGCCAGCATTTATGCTCACGGTATGCCTGCTCCCGATCAAGATCCTTCATGAGTTCTTTCATTTCATCTTCATTCGTCGTAGGCAGAATGTTTTCAACAAAATCAGTATTTTTCTCTTTCATTATAGCCTCCTTTAAAGCCACAGCGGCACTGCTATATACGGCGCGAAATCAGATAAAAAATAAGCGGAACAGTTTTTACTTCAAAAACCACGCTTGTCTGCGGGACAAACAACGTTTTTAACGGTACTTCACCGTCATCGATTGAAATCGCATGTTCAGCAATTACCCCGACTGCCATCAGCAGCCGTGGAAGCCTGCGGTTTAAGTTCGTGATTTCATAGCTGCCGCCGTCAACGGAAAAGACCGCGCCTTCGGTCTCATATGCTTCGGGAATTCCGGCTCCGTAAGAAACGAATGAGGTTCTGTCCAAAACCAGCACCGTACCATCAGTACGGTAATAGTCATGCACCCGCCCCTTATTCACGGAATGGGTGTATGAAATACAAAAACCGCCCAAAGCTTTTCTAGAAAGCACCCGTTCAGACGGGCGCAGGCGGCTGCTCAGGGACAGGCAGCGTACCGCAGGCACGCACAGCACAATCCCCATCAAAAAAAATGCGACAGCCGCCGGAATATATCTCCGCACTATCATGCAAAGAACAGAGGCCTGATTACTGTACTTTCAGACCAATTTCCGTAAAGTATTTCACAGCACCGGGGTGGAACGGCACGGACACGCCTGTAACAGCAGATGCAGCGCTCACTTCTTTACCCTTGGCATGAGCATTGCCCAACGACTCAAGGTTAGAAAAAAGCACTTTAGTCATTTCGTATACAGTATCGGTGTCAAGTTTTGCACTCACCGCAAGCGTTGCCTTTATGGCAAGCGCAGGAACATCAATATCAGTACCGCTGTATGTACCGGCAGGAATTACCGTCTTGGTATAGAAATTATATGCAGCGCAGATTTTGTCAGCCGCTTCTCCGTCAACAGGAATCAGAATCAGCCCTGCGGTAAACGCAAGCTCCTGCAGCGCAGAATTGGGAACACCCGCCGTTACAAAACAAGCATCAAGCGTACCGTTCTGGATACCTTCCGCAGACTCCTTGAACGACAGGTTGTTTTTCTGGATATCGGCAAAGGTTATACCGTAGCCTTCCGGAATCTGCTTAGCATTGAACTCAACACCGCTTCCCGCATCTCCGATAGAAACACGCTTGCCGCGTAGATCAGCGATTGTTTTTATACCGCTCTTTTTGCTCGCAGCAATCTGCACTACTTCAGGATACAGCGTACCGATCGTTGCAAGATTCGGAAGCTTTTCAGCGAACATATCGCTGCCGTTATATGCATAATCCATAACATCGTTCTGTACAATAGCGTACTCCGCATCACCTTTGCTGATAAGACGCAGATTCTCCGCTGATGCGCCGGTGGCCTGAGCCGTTACATTCATGCCCTGAATACCGGTATTCCATATATTGGCAATGGCACCGCCGAAGGGATAATACGTGCCGCTCGTACCGCCGGTGGCAAGTATAAAGTTTTTGTTGTTGTTTTTTGAGCAGCCGGTAAATGCCGTCAAGGCCATAACCACGGCTGCGGCAACCATAGTGATTCTTTTCATTTCTGTATTCTCCTATTATAATGAATGCAGCTCTAAAACCACGCGGCTTCAGAGATTTCCATAACAAATCAGTAATCATCATAATCATACAAAGGAATTTTATATTTATACAAGTAATTATACGGACTTTTTTACGGTAACTGAAAAAAACTTCGCACATCTGCCGCTAGAGTTTTAAAGGAGAAGCATATGCAGGAACATATCAGCCACACCATTGCACCCGTATGGGATAAAAACTGCACCGCTCTTATTCTAGGTACTATGCCCTCCCCGGCTTCCAGAAAAGCCGCATTCTTTTATATGCATCCGCAGAACAGGTTCTGGAAAGTACTCAGCGCCGTATTCAATGAGCCGCTGAACTACCCCAACAGTTCTGACCAGCAGGACGCAGCCCGTAAGGAACGGACGGAGCTTCTGCTGAGGCATCATCTGGCCGTCTGGGATGTGCTTGCAGACTGCGAGATCTCCGGCGCACAGGACAGCTCCATCAGGAATCCGGTACCGAATGATTTTTCCGTGATTCTTGAGACCGCAAACATAAAAAAAATATTTACAACCGGGCAAACTGCGTATAAACTCTATACAAGGCTTTGTCTGCCGATAACGCACATACCTGCGGTATGCCTGCCGTCACCGAGTCCCGCCAACCAAGGCAGATGGCCGCTTGACAAACTTATTGCCGTATATTCATCCCTGCGGGGTGATTAAAAAAAAGAGGGAGCTATATATGAAAACACAAATTCTATGCTTGTTGCCGTTGGATGACCAGCAGAAGGAACAGCTTATACAGACAGCGGGAAAAGAATGTGAACTTACTTTTGCATCTATAAAAACAGTTACTTGGGAGCAGGCACAAGCCGCACAAATTATTTTTGGAAACATTCCCCATGACATGATCAAAGATTCCGTAAACCTTAAATGGCTGCAGCTTAATTCTTCAGGCGCAGACAACTATACAGGTCTCAACAGACTGCCCGACGGCGTACTGCTGACATCAGCGACAGGTGCTTACGGACAATCCGTAGGTGAACATTCATTTGCTGTCATGCTTATGATGATGAAAAATCTGCATCTGTACCGTGACAATCAGGCAAAATCGTTGTGGGCGGACTGCGGCATGGTCACCACTCCGGTAGGCAGCCGGATTCTCATCGTAGGATTCGGAGATATCGGCACCCATTTTGCAAAATTATGTAAAGCGACAGGCGCCTATGTGATCGGCGTAAAGCGCACCGCCGCTGCCTGCCCGGAATGTCTGGATCAACTTATCACTCCGGATAAGCTTGATGCGGAGCTTGCGCAGGCGGATGTCGTACTGTCCATTCTTCCGGGAACCAAAGCAAACGACGGATTCTGGAACGAACGGCGCTTCGCTGCCATGAAAAAGACCGCTATGTTTATCAACGTAGGCCGCGGCAGCTCCGTAGTACAGGAAGATCTGTACAAAGCGCTGTATACGAACACTATCTGCTGCGCAAGCATCGATGTCACGACACCGGAGCCATTGCCGCTCAAATCAAAACTCTGGAAACTTCCAAATCTGGTTCTCACACCACATATTGCGGGAAGCTACCATCTGAGCCAGACGCTGTGCAACATTCTGGATATCTGCTGTAAAAATCTTACACGGTATCAGGCGGGACAGCCGCTCTGTAACCGGATAGACGTTAAAAGCGGGAACCGTCTGGCAGAGTAAACACAATCGCCGTACCTGAGCGGCCGTCTTGTACGGGTGATTCCGCACGGACAGTGCCGCCCATGGCCGTCATAATACTTTTTACAATGGCAAGCCCCAGTCCGGAGCCGCCGCGTGCCCGGTTATGGGCCGCATCTCCGCGGTAGAACCGTTCGAACACATGAGGCAGCACATCAGGCGCGATTCCGGGGCCGTCATCAGCAAGCACAATTTCTACCATATCCAAGCCCGATCTGGTCTCAAACGTTATGTGCGCGCGGGGGCCTGCAAACTTAACGCTGTTCGACACCACGATAGTACATGCCTGATACAGCAGCTCACGGTCAGCCATAACACAGGCAGCCATATCGGTTTTATCAGTAAAAACAATCTCCGGTGCCCATGAGTTCGTATCCTCCACCAGCCTGCTGAACAGCTGCCTGAGCCGCACAGGCGCAAGCACTGCAGGCTTACGCCCGTTCTCCAGCCGTGACAATTCAAGCAGATTATCTATAACCGATTCCATGGAATGAACTTCCGTAATCAGCATACCGAGTGACTTTTCCAACTGTACCGGATCCGATTTCCCCCAGCGTCTGATCAGGTTCGCATGTCCCAGAATGACCGCCAGCGGAGTTTTGAGCTCATGAGAAACATCTGACGTAAACTGCCTCTCACGATCAAAATCACTTTTCAAGCGGCTGAACAGCCGGTTGAACGTTTCTGCAAGTACATCGAGCTCATCACCGCGGCCGGTAAGCGGCAGTCTCTGATCAAGGCTTTCACTGCCGATATGCATGGCTGACAGCGTCATGCGCTCCACGGGCTTCATCGTACCCCGGGTAATCAGATAGGCGGCGGCATATGACAAAATCAACAGCGGTACAAGAGACCACAGAATGACCATCGGTATTCCTGCCATACGCCGCTCATTGCCGTCCTGATCCATATTCATAGCTACTTGAACTGTATATATTCCGTAATCTTTTGCACAGTACAATACGTCAAGGTCACCGTCGGTAAAGAACCCTCTGATGCGATAGCGCCGTGGCGAGCCGTCCGTCAGCGGCAGCTGCGGTAAAAACGGATCGTTCGTCTCCACTATGGCGGCGGCAGGCAGAGCAGAACCGGCAGCGCCACCATGAGCCGCAGATGCATACACGGTGAACAAAATATAGTAGGGTACCTCACCGGATTCCGGAGGCCGTCTGAATCCCGGCACCGGTTCTGTACCCGGCAGCCGCGACTCCAGTTTTCCTCCCATATAGATATCGGCAATTTTTTCCAGCGTATGGCGGAGCTCAAAAACTTTGCGCGAACGCACACGATATCTGGCAACAAAAACCAGCGTAAGCGCAAGCGCAAGGATAAATGCGGCCAGCATCACCGAAAAACGCAGCGCCAGCCTCTGAGAAAAACCAATCCTGCAGCATTTTTGTTTTATACGCTCCATCAGGTACTCCGTTCAGTCTTTGATCATGTAGCCGCTGCCGCGCACCGTAGTGATATACGGCTCACCAACCGCATCATCGATTTTAGCCCGCAGATAGCGCACATATACATCAACGGAGTTTTCATCGATATAGTGATTTCTGCCCCATACCAGAGAGATGATGGTATCACGTGACAGCACCGTATTCCGGTGCTCAAGCAGCGTCTTAAGCAGCAGGTACTCCGTGCGTGAAAGACTGATTTCTTTTCCTTGTAAAAAAACCGACATGCTGCCCGGATTCAGTTCCAGCGCCTTATAGATTATAGAAGAATTCTGCGCAGCAGAGGCATCAGTTCTGGCCTGCGCGCTTCTGCGCATAACCGCGCGCATACGCGCCAGCAGTTCCTCAATTTCAAACGGCTTGGAAATATAATCATCTGCTCCGGCATCCAGTCCGTTCACCTTGTCGCAGGTTTCATTACGGGCCGTAACTAGAATCACAGGGACAACGGAGGTACGCCGGATACGACGCAATACCTCAAGGCCGCTCAGTTCCGGAAGCATTATATCCAGAATCACAATATCAGGACGGCAGGATTCAAACAGCTCCAACGCCTTCCGCCCATCCGATGCATGATGTACCTCAAAACCTTCGTGCTGCAGCTCCAGCAGGACAAAGTCCGCAATCCCGGCATCATCCTCAACAATAAGAACCGTTTCCGTATTACCTGACGTTTCCATTATGTTCCTCCGATCCAAAAACACGCATACAGGATCCCGTCAGGCCGTCAAATCCGGTTCGGGTCAAAGCCGTACCATTAAAGCTTTTTATATCAAAAAGCTCCAGCGTTATCACCTGCGCATCCACAACCTCAAATTCAAGCGGAAGTACCAGACGCATGGCATTGCCCGCCCTGTTGAACTGAACGAGCGTAGTCTCCGGCAAGGCAATACCGTTCATCTTCACTGATGCAGGTACCACTGTCCGGGGATCAACCGGTCCGCTGAATAAAATATCTACCTGTATGTTCCCGGCAGAAGCCTGCCGGATCTGCAGCCGCCGGACTTCGAACACGCCGGCAGAACGCATCATCCGCATTCCATGGTACGGCATGGCATGATGCTCCGGGAAACCTTCCGGCTGGCCGGTACAAAGCGAAGCCGCAGCAGAGAAAACTATCATCATACAGATCAGCATGCCGGCTCTGCGGCTTTTTCTTATCATGCGTACAGTATATGCCATTTTATCCGGTTTGTCCTTCAAACCGGCCTGATAAAAGATTAGAGTTTTTTAATCAAGCTCCAATCCGGTTTTCATGATTCCGAAGCAACAGGCTGGTATAGTAGACCCATCACAGGGCAGCGCAGCCCTGCATCACACAAAACGGCGCAGGCCGGAGGAGTATAGACATATGAACAAGACAATGATCAGACGGATTACAGTAATCGCAGCGGCAGCAGCAATAACGGCCGTTCCGGTATTCGCACAGTCATGGGGCCGCTATGATAACAACCGCATGCCGGGCCGCATGTACAGCAATGAAGCACCGTGCATGGACGGATGGGGCCAGGGACCGCAGGGACAAGCTCCGCACATGATGCAGCAGGGCCCGCGTCACATGGGTATGGGCATGGGAATGCCGGGCGGACGGAATGACAAAATGACCATAGGCACCGTATCATCCGTAAACCAGAAGTCCGGAACGATAACCGTCACCAACGCGGACGGCAAGGACGTAACCGTACATGTTTCACCGGTTACCCGTATACTGATTGACGACGGTTCTGTACCTGACAGACGGACTCCGGCGTTCCGTGATCAGAGAAATACGGATACACCTGAAAAGCAGAATACCATTGAGAATATACAGTCCGGCAGCTTTATCATGGTAGGAGCATTCGATACCGACACCAAAACTATTGAAGCAGCACGTATTTTTGTAAAAAAAGCTGATTAACCAGCTTTTATCAGGGCACCCCGAAAAAGTACATCTTCAATATTGACATCTACGATGTTTGAAGTTTTTCGAGGTGACCATCATATAGAATCCTCCTGAAAAAACAACGGCCCCGACACATGCGTCAGGGCCGTTGTTTTTATAAAGTATTTCGCTGCATACAGCATTATATGCTGCAAAAAAGCACTTTTTATAGATTATTGGTAGTCGCAGACTGAATCTCTTCGTGCTGTGAAATAAACTGATTCAACTGTTCCATCGTAATAGGCTGCTTGGTCTTCATGGTAACGCTATATTTTGTCAGTTTTTTTGATTCCTTGCTGATACTGTAATCAATAATCTTTGTATTCATTGCCTTAGCAAATTCCTCCAGCGTACGCTGGAAGACTGCAGGGTTATCAACGATAAATTCCAAGAAGTTGTTCGTAAAAGCATCAGCTCCGATAACAAATTTATGCATGACCGCCTGTATAAAGGCAACCAAAATCGTGGCAAAAATACCTACGACCCATAGACCTGAACCGATCGCAAGGCCGATACCGGCAGTAGCCCAGATACCAGCTGCAGTGGTGAGTCCCATAACAACATTACGGTGACGGAAAATAGAGCCGGCGCCCAAAAAACTTACGCCGCTGACTACCTGAGCCGCAAGACGGGCAGGATCAGCACCGCGGATACCGTTTACCGGCACACCGTCTTTTACCAGATCAAGGAATCCATATTTTGAAACGATCAT
>CACZQF010000135.1 GCA_902783245.1 uncultured Spirochaetaceae bacterium
CCGCCCAAACAGACGGATGATTGCACCAAGATATTCCAGACAGCAGAAGAGCTTGCTGCCCTGCACCCTGATTTTATGAGCATTACCTACGGTGCGGGCGGCTCCACACGCGTGAATACCGCTGAAATAGCGGCGCATATTCAGTCGCTTTCTACTTCATCGCTTGCGCATCTGACATGTATCGGTAATTCAGAAGACGAAGTATATGATGCCATACAGGGACTCAAAGCGCGGTCCATACAAAATGTTCTTGCGCTGCGCGGCGATCTGCCCGACGGCAATGCGGACGCCACCGTTCCGGGCTTTAAGCATGCATCGGATCTGGTAAAAGTTCTTAAAAAAGAAGGGTTCTGCGTAGGCGGTGCCTGCTATCCTGAAGGACACCCCGAGTCTCCGAACCGCATGCAGGACATAGAGAACCTGAAATACAAAGTTGACAATGGTGTGGACTTTCTGACCACCCAGATGTTCTTCGAAAATACCATGTTCTATAGTTTTTTGTATCGTCTGCAGTCAGCGGGTATCCGCCTGCCGGTGATCGCAGGCATCATGCCCATCACCAGCCCGAACCAGATAAAGCGTATGATCGAGCTGTCTGATGCATTCGTGCCTGAAAAGCTGCTCGCTATGTGCGACCGGTTCAAGGACAGTCCAGAAGCGCTGCGGCAGGCGGGAATCGCCTATGCTACGGAACAGATTATTGACCTTATTTCAAACGGTGTGCGGGGTATCCATATCTATACCATGAACCGTCCCAGCATCGCGCGTGCGATCATGCAGAACATAGACAGTATTCTTGCGGCAAGCAACGGAGCAACCAGTGCATAAATCCGGCAAAGAAAAGACGACTGGAAAGCCGCTGTCATCATTCAGCTGGCTCAGATGCTATTTTGTGCTGCTGACACGCCCCGACACCGTAAAATCCGCATATTCGTTTTTATACACAGTCACAAAAAACTACCTTGGACTGCAGTTCCTTAAAAAATGGGGTTTTCTGCGCATACCGGTAGTGAATGTGCAGACTTCGGTCGATGACAAGATTCCATTTACCCCGTACCGGGTGCATACATACCTGCATTTTGTAAACTTCTGGCTGGAGCCGCTGTCCATGCTTATGACGCGCTTCGGTATAAAGAAATCAGTACCCTACTGTACAAAATTTCTGGACTTGATCAAAAAAGTGTATGCAGAGGCCGGCCGTATCTACAGGTTCAGGCTTTCTACCACCGACCGCCCGGACTATAACGACATGAAAGAATTCAGGAACATACACCGCTGGGATCCCCATCTGCTGTGCGTTCCGAGCCTGCACATAGCGATCATCGTGCTGTGCTGCTTCTATTTTAGAAATTTGTTCGCGTCCGATGAATTCACACAGGAAGAGCGGGATCAGTGGAACGGCGAGCTGTACGAAGGAACTGTACGCATTGCGGAATCAGTTCTGTACATCAAGCAGCACAGCGTACACTGCGTTCCCGCCGCGCTGTATATGATGACGCGCATCACTCCTGACCTGTTCACCTCCGATGACGCTGTAAAACTCATCAATGATATGTTCGTGCCGTCGGACGATATGAGCGCACAGGACAAAAAAGAGGTGAATGATTACATCCACTATATGTATGAACGGCTGTTTCTGGAAGGCTGTCAGGAAGCTGACTGGACGGTGCCGGTAAAGCACTGGCTGCTGGAATATGCTCACAAAACCGGACAGGAAGCCGCCTGGTAAAAAACCGCTGCAGCGTCAGCTGCAGTAGCTGGACCGTATAATTCGTTGATTTTAGAGAGTTTTTGAGGTATAATAGTATTTATGAGTGCCGACACTAAGTTTAAGGTTGATCAAAAAGTAGTCTATCCAAGTCAGGGTGTAGGAAAAATCATTGAGATTTTTGAAAAGAAATTCAACGATAAGGTCCTGCCGTACTATAAAATATATCTTGATGTTTCGGACATGATTGTAATGGTTCCCACGGAAAAGGCAGAGGAGCTTGGAATCCGTTCCATTGTCTCCGCTGAAGAAGCTCAGAAAGCTGTTGATCTGCTCGGTGAACCCTACGAACCGGTCACTACGGACTGGAAACTCCGCTATCAGATGAATCTGGAGCTGCTGAAAAAAGGCAGCATCTCCGATATTGCTACTATCGTGCGCTGTCTGTATCATCGCAGCAAGGTAAAAGAGCTGCCGATTCTTGAGCGCAAGCTGTATGACAACGCAAAAAAGCTGCTTGAAGATGAGATCGCATTTGCCATGGGTAAAACCTCAAAGGAAGTCGAGACCATGCTTCATGCCAAGCTGGAGCCCGCCGGCATTACACGTGAAATCAAGCATATACTTGATGATGCAGATGATGACGACGATGAGTTTGATGAAGACGAGACGGACAAAGACGAAATAGACGACGCCGATGATGAAGACAAGGACGAAGATGATTCTGACGACGGATTCGACGCAGATGACGACGAAGACGACGAATAAATCATCTGCTCCGCAGCTTTCTACGTCTGCCGTAATTCCTGCGGCACTCATTATTGTGGCCGCAGGAGCTTCCACCAGAATGGGCGGAGGCATAAAAAAAGAGTACCTGCCGCTTGACGGCGGTACCGTACTTTCTAAAAACGTACAGACCTGTATACTCTCATATCATTTCACACATATTATAATCGCAGTACCCGCAGGCGGGCAGCAGGATGCTCAAAAGGCGCTCGGTACTATTTCAGGAACTACAGCCATAACATTCGTTGACGGCGGCAGTACACGACAGCAGTCTGTCTGCAACGCGCTGGATAAGCTGCAGGAGCTGTGGCCGCAGGCCGGCAGCGATGCGGTGGTTCTTATCCATGACGGCGCACGCCCCTTTGTTACACCACGCATTATCCAAGATGTTATTGCAAAGACAGCGGAAACAGGCGCCGCTGTGCCTGCGCTGCAGCCCACTGATACGCAGAAAGAAACCGACGGGAACGGTATTATCATCCGTCACCTGCAGCGTGACCGGCTTGCCGCGGTACAGACACCGCAGGGCTTTACCTTTCTGCCGCTGCTCAAAGCGCATCACAAAGCCGCCGGAGACGGCAGGACATACACTGACGACACCGAGATCTGGGGCGCATATACTGGTCCGGTGGCTATTGTGCCCGGCGACAGCTGTAATAAAAAAATCACGTATCCCGAGGATATGCCCGCCGGAAACGATACGCAAGGAGAGACTATGACACGAATCGGACTCGGCTATGATCTGCACAGGCTTACGCCCGGCCGCAGGCTGATGCTCGGCGGTGTACACATTCCTTTTGACAAAGGTGAGGACGGTCATTCAGACGGTGATGTTCTGCTGCATGCTATAACCGATGCACTGCTCGGAGCAGCCGGCATGGGCGACATCGGAGCGTTCTTTCCGCCGTCTGATCCGCAGTGGAAGGACGCGGATTCCGCCGTACTGCTAAAAACAGTCTGGGATCGTATCACGGAAAACCGGTGGCAGCTAGGGAATCTGGACTGCGTTATCGCGCTTGAGCAGCCTAAGTTTCTTCCCTGGCGTGATCAGGTCAGGGAATCAATCGCCGATATACTCGGAGTGTCACCAGAACAGATATTTGTAAAAGCAAAGACCGGCGAAAAGCTCGGTAAAATAGGCAGGGGCGAAGCCGTTGAAGTCTGGGCAACCTGCCTGCTGGAAAAGTAACAGCCGTATATAACTCTTTATAATACAATAAAGCCAGCGCAATGCGCGGGCTTTTTATATCAGTCAGGGAGCTCCAGCAGAAGCTCAATTTCACTTTCAGAGCGCTTAAGAGCCTTGGCAATAGCAGCGATATCCCAGCCCTGCCGTTTAAGCCGCTTTACGTTCTCCCGGTCCTGCGGCCCGATACTTCCGGCAGCTCCAGCGGCGCGGCCGCCAGCAGGCCGCTCGTCCGGCCTGCTGATTCTGGCAAGCAGATTCATCTTTTCATCGATTTCTTTTTCCATCTGCTGCAGGCGAGCCTCACTTCTGCCGATTCCGTCGCGCTCCGACTTAATGGCGTCAACACGGGCATCAGCGTCCTTAAGGATGTCCTGCAGCGATTCAAGCTTTGCCACCGCCTGATCGATGCGGTCACCGTTGCCGAGCAGCGTGTCAACGCTGCGCTGGATGCCAGCGATTTCCATCGGCAGAGAATCGGACTGACGCAGACAGGCAGAAAGCCTCTCCTCAAGCTGCCGCATGTTATCGAACGAGCGGTCCACATCAGCAGCCACACGGTCAATAACCTCATTTTTCTTTTCAAGGCGGTCATACCGCATAGAAATACCGGCAAGCGTTTCTTGAAAATTCTTTACGGCTATCTGCAGTTCCTGCAGATCATCGCTCGTAGTCTGCAGATCCTTAATCTTGGCATTCATAGATGATGAAAGCGTCATGAGCGAGCTGAAATGCTGCTCCATTGAATCAATCTGCGCTTTCTTTGCCTGGAACTTGGCAAGCTTGTCATTCATCTCGGAATCCAGACGCTGCAGATCGCCGTACTCAGCGGCCATCTTGTCGGCAGCCTCCCGGTACGAATCAAGCTTGCTGAAATCATCAAGCAGAACGGACACCTTATCGTCAAGCTGCTTTTTCATCTGGTCAGCCTTGTCGTACATCTGCATCTGTGCGGCCACAGCCTTTACTTCCTTATCAAGTTCGCTCATGCGGCTCTGTATTTCATTGGCATCATTCTGCATTTTCAGCACCATATTCGCCTGCCGCGACATATTGTCATTGGTGGCGGACTCTATGTCCTTGCGCAGCTGGTCAATCTGCGACTTAGTGGTGCCGGTCTGGTCGCTTATCTGCTGTCTTGTCTGACGCAGCATGTCATCGTACATCTTCTGCAGTTCTTCGATAATCTGGCGTGACTTTGCCTCGTACTGATTGACGGACGCTTCGGTCTGACCGTTTAGGCCTGCAATACGCTCTGTAAGCGATGCAATCTGGTCACGTGCAGAAACGGAGTACGCAGATACCTGATCATTCAGCGTTGCGCGGGTATCTTCAATATTCTTACCGGCTGAAAGCTTGAGGCTTTCAAGCTGCTCCGTAAACACAGCCTTGGATTCATCCAGCTGCTGCTTGAGCTGCTGCTTCCATGCGGTGAACTCAGCCAGCGCCGCATCAATGGTAGACGCGCTTGTCTGCTGCCGGGCGGTCATAGAATCCTCGAATGCAACAAGATTGTCGGTGAGCTCTTTCTGCGTCTTTGAAAGCTGTTCTGTTATACGCTGTGCATACGAATCGGTTGATTTACGCAGCAGCGCATCGGAACTGTCGGTTGCCTGCTGAAGCGCGCCGCGGTAATGATCCACAAATTCCTGCAGCCGGCGGTTCGCCTCGTCAAGCTGCAGCTGTATGCTCCGTTTGGATTCCTCAAGATTGGTGTTGAACAGCTCCATCTGCTCGCCGCTCTTTTTCTGCAGCGCGGCAAGCTTTTCTTTCATATCTTCCGTATAGCGTGATTCCGTCTCACGGCGCACGCCTTCATATTCATCAGTAAACGCATGGAACTTTGCCGCAAACTCCTGTTTCCACTGCGCAAGCTCGTCATTAAGCTTGTTGCCGTGAGACTGCAGCTCCGCGGTAAACGTATCCTGCACCCCCTGCAGCTTGGACGAAAGGCTGACCATGGCAGATTCCTTAAGCGCCTCCATGTCTTTTTCCAGCTTAGAGAGATGCTCCTCCAGCGCACCGGAGTTCTGCTTTATGGTCTCGGCAAAATCCGCCTGCACCTGACGCTGCTCACGGCTGAATGTCTCGAACTTACCGCGAACTTCTTCGGCGGCCTGATCACACCGCTGCTTCCAAGCGGCATACTCGCCGTCAAGATCGGCGCATTTAGCCGCAAAGTCCTGCTTTTTAGCCTCGTATTCGCCGTTCAGTGCCTCAAGACGGTCTGAGAATCCCTGCTTCCATTCAGCTATATCCGAAGCAAGCGCATCATTATGCTGACGCAGATCTTCGGTGAACTTATCCTCAAAGCCCTTGAGCGTAGTCCGCATGTTGCCGAGCGCAGTTTCCTTAAGCTCGTCTATATTTCCCTGCACAACCGCAAGCTCGCCGGAAATATCATCAGACTTCTGCCTGATAGAATCAGCAAACTCCTGCTGCCGCTGGTTCTGATTTTCCGCAAAGCGGTCGAACGCATCCCTGACAGCCTGCTGTGACTGCCTGATATTTTCTTTTTCAGCTTCATACTCGCGCGTAAGTTCGCTGAGCTTTACGGCAAAGCTCTGCTTCCATGCAATGATATCTTCGTCAATACGGGTTCCGTGCTGCACCAGATCAGCATCGAACTTATCCTCAAAGCCTTTGAGTTTTACACTCATATTGCCGAGCGCGGTATTCTTAAGCTCCTCCATATTCCGCTCAAGGATTGCCAGCTGGCCCGCAATTTCGTCAGAGTCTTTTTTGATTGAAGCGGAGAAATCATTATGCCGCGCCTGCTGCTCTTCGCAGAAGGAATCAAAGTCGCGCTTTATATCGTCTTTCTGCTGCTCAATACGCTGGCGTTCCGCGGCATATGCCTCATTGATGGAGGCAAGCTTCGAGGCAAAATCGCGTTTCCATACCTCAAGTTCCTCATTGACTTTATCGCCATGTGCCTGCAGGTTGGCATCGAACTGTGCCTCAAACCCCTGCAGCTTGGCACTGATGCTTCCGAGCGCGGCTTCCTTAAGCTCGTCCATATCGCGCTCAATGTCTGCCAGACGGCCGTTCAAGCGGTCAGCATCAGCATGTACGGTTGCGGCGAATTCCTGCTCGCGGTCCTGCTGGTCGGCGCAGAATTTTTCAAAATCCATCTTAACGCCGTTCTGGGCTTCCTCGATCTTAAGCTTTTCAGTCTCATATTCGCCCATAAGATCGTTAAGCTTGTCGGCAAAGGCCTGCTTCCATTCCGCAAGGTCCTGCTTGACCTTATTGCCGTGGTCGGCAAGATCAGCGGAAAAGCGGTTCTCAACATCACGGATCTTGGCGCCCATACTGCCCATGGCAGAATCCTTCATAGAATCCATGCTGCGCTCAAGCTCAGCAAGCTGACCTGAAAGCGCCTCGGATTCCGTGCGTATCGACTGCTCAAATGCGGACTGACGTGATTTTTGATCCATACAGAACGTGTCAAAATCAGCTTTGACCGCATCCTGCGCATGCGCCATCATATCGCGCAACGTCTGCTCAAGCACATCTGCATCGCCGCCCACGGAGGCAAGCTGTGACAGACGGTACTCAATATCTTTTTTATATGAAGTAAGCTGGGAATCAAGCTGCTCCAGCACCGCAGATTCCCGCGTGTCGCAGGCTGCATTGACACGCTGCTGGAATCCGGCCACAAGCGCGTCGATCGCATCCACTTTTTCATGTATTTCGCGGCTGAACGATTCAATGCGCTCATTGACTGCTGCAGTTTTAGCAGTAAGATCGGCGGATGATGTCTCAGCCCGGGCAGATGCCTCATCGCACACCTGCGTAAGGTGGGCAACCGCATCGTTCGCGCTTTTTTCCGCAGCCGTTATTTCGGCCTGCATAGTCTCAAGCGTAGTCTTTATAGAAGCCTGCACTTCCTCAAGCCGCTGCGCGGAAGCTTCCTCAGTGCGCGCAGTAGTCTCATTGCAGACATCAGTCAGGCGGGCAACTGCATCATCAGTATACTTTTCAGCGGCAGTAAGCTGCTCCTGCATTTTTGCCGTTGCAGCGTCCACCGCATCCTGTACTTCCTTAAGGTGTTTGGTAGAAAGCTCATCGCTTTTGGATGATGCTGCTTCGTACAGATCAGACAGCCGTGCCACGGCCTGCCCTGCTCCCGCCTCAGCGGCAGCAATCTGTTCCTGAATCTTACCCACGGAATCATTTACCGCCGCCTGCACGGCCAGCAGCTGCTCGTTGGACGCAGTCTCAGCTTTTGCAGAGGCTTCGGTATACAGTTCTGTCAGACGGGATACGGCTTCATCCGCGCTGTTCTGCGCAGCAGAAATCTGCTCCTGCATGTGTTCCACAGAAGCTTTGACAGAATCCTGCATAACGCGCAGCCGCTCGGCGGAGTCTGCCTCGGCTTTGGAGGAAACGTCGGTATATGATGCCGTAAGCTGCTCGATTGATTTTGCGGCGCTTTCTTCCGCAGCGGTAATCTGAGTCTGCATCTCCGCAATCGTATTCTTGAGCGTATCCTGAATGGCACGCATTTTTTCTTCCACAGCAGCCTTGTATGCTTCGGAATGCTGGCGGGCAATCTCGTTGTACCGCTCCATGGCGGCGGATTCTTTGGCATCGGCGGCGCTGATGGCCTCATCGTACATGCGGGTGTATTTATCCTGCACGTCAGAAACCTGACGGGTCAGGCCGTCGGCCTGCTCGGCCACCTGATCCGCAATCTGCTTGATCTGAACGGCATTTTCATCAATCTGGCGACGCAGCGATGACAACGCGGCGCTTTCAAGCCGGTTCGCCTTTTCAGCCGCACTGCTGTAGGCGGACGCAATATCCTGCTCGATCTTTGCCTGCAGTTCTTCATTCCGATGCACTGACGCATCCGTAGCCGCGGTGAACTCCTGCAGCCGCTTTTCATACTGAGTCAACAGCTCCGTTCCCACAGCCTTGAGCTGATCGGCGTTAATACGCGTAAATTTGGCAGTGATCTCCGGCACACGCTTCTCGATGTCAGCCACCGAACGGGTCTGGGAGTCAAGCCGCTTATTCAGCTGGTCCACAATACCGGACTCCTTGCGTACACGCACAAGATTTTCCTCAACGTTCGCCGTCATCTCCGTAAGATTTGTCAGCAGGGCACTGTATGATTTGATTTTATCCTCAAGCTGGTTGACCGTGTTGATACTGCCGTCCATCGTCGCAATCATCTGATGAAAATCATCAAGCTGTTTTTCCAGACGTTTTACGGCTGCAACCGCCTGAGTCTGCTTGGTGTCAAGATCGGCGCCCGTACTGGTCAGGCCGCGGGACCGCTCCGCAAAATAGGTATTAAACTCAGCCAAACGGGAGTCCGCATATTTACGAACTTTTGCAAGGGTATTGGAGTCTCTGTCCAAATTCCTGAATATAAAAACAATAATAAATGTGATCGCCGTTGAGACAAGGATTGATAAAATATTCACTTTTTTTCCCACCCTATCAGTAACAAACAAGCATGCGCCGCAGGCGGAGCACACCTGTTTATTATTCTAACACTATTTTCTGCAATTGACGATAGGTACCGAAAGATATATCTGCCAGCGGGCAGCGTATATGCAGCAGCCGCTTCCACCACGGCAGCAGATATGCAGTACTCATTCCCGCATTACGGGCAGCTTTTATATCGTATTTTATGCTGTTGCCAACATACAGAATCTTAGAGGGCGCCACATCCAGCGCCATAGCCATAATACCGAACGGATATTTGGACGGCTTGAGCGCGCCGATCTGCTCGGTACCGAGCATCATGTCGCACGACCCGGGGATTCCCCACATCGCACCTTTCTGCTCAGGAGGAAAATCTGACAGCAGAACAATTTTATATCCCGCCGCTTTGAATGCACGGATGGTTTCCGCCACATGGCTGAAAGGCCTGATTTTTTCAAAGAAAGGCTTCAGACCATCATAAATGTATACTCGCAGGAGCTCACGTGCATCCGCAACGGTAATGTTCATCTCCAGCGCCAGCAGTCTTGCCTGATATTCATAAAGATCAGGACAGGGCGCCGTGCGATGCAGGATTTTTCTGACTTTGCGATAATGCAGGAAAAAAGGCAGATGACGGATGACATAAGGCAGAACCCGTATATTAAGCCGCCATGCAGGGTACAGTGTTCCATCAATGTCAAAGCCGATAACTTCGAAATCCTTCATTGTACCAGTATACCCTATTTTTATACAGTATGTCGAGTTAAGCGATACGCTAAAACAATGATCACTGAGAATATTTTACATTGCGCTTTCATGCGGGCAAGCAATCCGGCATCTTTTGATGCAGACACAACAAAAGATGCCGAAGACTCCGTATCAGCCGTAATAAAACGGCTCATCCACACCCTGTACGTTAACGCCTGCAAACGCAGGATCGTCAGCATTGATAATGCGGAATGATTTTGAA
>CACZQF010000136.1 GCA_902783245.1 uncultured Spirochaetaceae bacterium
AGCAGAAGCGATTTCCAGCGGACAGGATCATCCGCGGCAGTGCGTGAAACCTTGGGCAGAATTTCTATAGAAAGATCCCCCACCTGCAGCATGCCGACCCATGATGAAAAATTAATGCCTTTGTAGACCGGCTGAAAAAATGCCACACTGCCATTTTCCTTTTTCTGGCAGTCAAGCCATTTCTCCAGCATGTCCAGATGTTCCCTGGTAAAGGCAGAGTTTTCGCACACCAGAAGCCGGTCATGTTCATAGCAGATAAGCGTTTGCTGCATACAGCTACCGGATATAAATCGACCGGAAAGTCTCCGCAGTCCACTGTCGTGGATCCGTCATGCGGAAAAGCTTTTTATCAACGTCAACCGGACTGTCCGTATCATCAAAAAACAGCGTATCGGCACGAACTTCATTCCGCTCCGCTATAAACTGCCGGCTCAGCACGGCCCGGATCTGGCTCCAGTCGCTGTAAAAATATTCCTGCAGCTGAGGTATAATACAGTCCTTAAAAATACTCCTCAGGCTGGCCAACGGAATCGTCAGGTTTCCGTCTTCGTCTTTGATCACGGACGGCAGAAAATAGGCATGTCCGATCGTATGGTCATGGTCAAGCAGCAGCTCCAAACGGTCATTGATCATGCTCAGCATTGCCGTCAGATCAACATTCTGATCATCGCCGGTCTCATCCACCACCAAAATTTCGCTCAAAGTCTCAGGAACCGGCGCCATCTCCTTAAATACAAAACGGCGGCGCAGCGCAGCATCAAGGCTTTCAACACTTCTGTCCGCGGTATTCATCGTACCTAAAACAAACAGATTGGGCGGCAGCTGAAACTGCTCGCCAGAATACGGCAGGGCAATCTTGAGCGCATCGGGCTGACCGGCACGCTTTGACCGCTCAATAAGCGTAATAAGCTCACCGAAAATCTGCGCTACATTTCCGCGGTTAATTTCATCTATGATAATAATATGAGGACGGGCTCCCGCAATACGATAATCCGTATCCGTCAAATCAAAGACAGCCTTCTTTTTTTCATCATATGACGGCGCAGCAGTTCCGCCGTTCTTAAGCAGCACATACTCATAGGCAGCCTCAACTGCAGCCTGCTTAAAAATTCCGTCCTGTACCTCATACCTGATAGTATCCGCTTTTTTATCAGAGAGCACCGGCTTAATTCCTTCAATGAATTCTTCATATCCGAACGATTGATGGAACGTTACAACATGTACCTGCCCGCTCTGGCACAGCCGTTCATAATCGGATGCAAGCGTATGCTCATCATGCTTTCCGCAGCACACCTGCACGGCCTTACGCTTAGTCAGATACGTTTTTCCGGTTCCGGGCGGTCCGAAAAGAATAGAGTTTATATCATTCGGCACCGCAGGAATTGCAGCATCATCCGAAGGCTCATCGTCGGCTTCTGCATGCGGAGCTGTGCGCTCTGCATGCGGTTCCGCAGAAACGGAAACACCGCGCAGCTTTTTCGGAAGTATAAGAGGTCTTTTTGAAAAGAACAGGTCATAAAATTCACGCAGCGACAGCGTATCCTTATCAAGCGGCTGTCCAGAAAGTAATCCTGATGCAATAGTGCTTACCGTCTTAAACTTCTGCATCCTGTTCATGTCGCCGGCAGGAACGTCTTTATAAAAATCTGATACAATTTTTGTTCTATCCTGAAAAGTCTCCGACACAGTCGGATCAATGAATGCAGGCTTATACAAGAACAGCGTATCATGTTCCTGATACAACTGAATATCCTCGCTGTCAGGATCAACAGCAGCCTTGTTTTTCAGCAGCCGTATGCATCTATAATTCTCAGGATTTTTCAGATACTGAAGCAGATGCGACGGCTCCAGAAATTCTTCAGGTGTATTGCCAGGCATAAGCCGTATTTCGTAAAAACCTTTCGGTGAACTTCGCGAAGAATTCACAAACAGATCCTGATTGAGCACAAACGCCTTTATGCTGACAAGATTACGTATGGGGAACGGTTGAAACAGTTTAGCAGGATCTTTGAAGACAGGATCAAAATTCATGATGACCTCGCCTTCTACGTCCGCACCGTCAGAATCCAGCCAGGAAGCCTGCCATAAATCCGTCACCATCCGCTGTGAAATGACAAACGCATAATCACCGGGCTGCAGGCCGTTCAGCCACTCAGGCGTACACTGGCAATAGGTACCTTTCAGCTGGTCACCATTATGCAACTTTACAAAAAAAACTTTAGCCATGTATTCAGTATAACGCAATCTGCCGTTGCCCGCCAAGGTATGAAACGACAGCGGTATATTCTGCTACACGTATAATAAAATATACAATAGTATACACATATAATATACAGTGTATACTATTGTATACATGAACAAAGTACAAGTTATCTACTTGTGCGTTTCATCTCATACCGCACGCACTACTTTGATCTGATCTTTATAACACGGTCAAACGGCACGTAGTCGGTAAAATACAGAGTAAAGCTTTTTCCGCTTGCTTTTTCGCTGCCGAATTTTCCCTGTATGTATTTATGCGACGCAAACGCAGGACCCACGGTAATACAGTCATGCGCGTTCTCAAAACTGACGGTACCGCTGCGGCCTATCATCACTCCGCCCGCCTCCGCAGGTATCTCATATTCGCTGCCGCAGACACGCTCCGCGCCGGCACAGCTTATCTCAACACGGAACGGCGCCGGTTTTACACCGCCGGTGGTAATATGTACATCCACACCGTTTCCATCTGCGTCGTGCGCCTCGCGGACCGAAACCTTAATGTCAAGGTTCGGCCCGTGCAGCTTCTGTCTGCTCGCGTTGTCCATCTTCCACCAGTCAGTCGTATCCGGTTTATTCTCAAACGGAAGATAATACCAGCCGCGCATGGACTGCGTAAGCGTATAACCGCTGCCGTCCGCAAAACGCTTCATCGTCTCGGCCTGGAACGCACGGTGCTCACAGAAACTGCCGCCGATCTTGAACTCAAGGATAATAGATTTATTCGTAATATACAGAAAATTTGATTTACCTTTCATGAGCGTCCAGGTTACATCCGCATTATGCATACGGCAGATGCCGGACTCCTCATAAAACTTCTGGAAATCAGGCTGATGATACTCACCTTCATGCTCCAGCTCAACCAAATCAGGCCGGTTCATCAGATGCATAAGGAAATCGGGCGCCTCAAGCGAATTGGTACGGATAATCGTAAAGATAGTATTCGCCATATCAAGGAATTCCGGAATCTTAAAATCATGTCCCATGCGCAGATATTCAGTATAATAGTCCACCGGATACACGAGTTTGCCGTTGTCCTGCCGCGTTGAATTGGCAGTAAAGATACTGCCGTTCGGCTCGATATATGTAAGCATCATACGCAGATTGCGGATTGCATTGTCATAATAAAACTGCTCACCGGTACAGTCGCCGATGGTGATCATAGCATCGTTGTTGATACGGTTGTAATTACCCGCCGATTTTTCCGCATACTCGCCGTCTTTATTACAGTCAATTCCCTCATTCAGGTACTGACGCGCACGTTCCGTAAAATCAGGACGATCAAACAGCTTGCCGCAGAGCATAAGCACCGAAGCAATGGCCCACCGGTGGTTCGGCGTATGGAAACCGCCGCCTTTAATACCTTCCGCACCATGCAGGATAATACGCTCCATCTTTTCCCGGCAGTCCTTTTCAAAGCTGCCCTCGTCAGAGCCAGCATGGGCGCACAAATACTGATAAGCAGGAAGCAGGCGCTTTACAATAAATGCAGTATCAGGTGCAGAAAAGAAATTACAGTCAATATAATCAAAAAGACCGTTGTCATGCTGAACCCGAAGAACATACTCAAGCGCGCGGGAAATACATCCGGCCACAGCCTTATCGTGATACAGGCAGCTTTGCTCATTATTATACACCGCCGTCATGGTGGTTATCTGATATACGGCATATTTTGCCTCCGTCAGGCCGTCCGCATTATAGAACCCGCCGTAAAATTCACTGCCAGTATCAAGAATCTGCTCTTTAATTGCCCTGCGGGCGCGCGCTTCACTGTCCGTTATCATCATAGCATAATGCTGCTTCATATCTACAACCTCCGTTATATCTATAGTCCTGAACCGCTGCCGAACAACCGTTTACCGGGCAAGCTTCAGTAAAATCGTCTTTATTTCAAACGGCCGGAACGAAAGCCGGATCTTTTTTCCGCCTTTTTCGTCAGACTCCAGCACAAGGCCGCCGGCCCCCTGCGGTACTTCCGCCGACTCATCCATGGAAACCGCAGAAGCAGATTCCACAGGGAGCGACGTAGTCAGCACGGCGGCGGCAGTACCGCCATAGGCTTCGTACAGGCGCAGAACAACCGGCGGATTTTCATCTCCGGCGCACGCACAGTCAGCAGGCTTTACAGTCTCAAGAATCACATGAGGATTATCAAGCGCAAAATATGACCTGACCGCAGGCACCGCCTGCGTGACGGGCACCGGAACAAGCGGATTGTTCAGCTCATACGCTTCATGAACAACATTGCTTTCGCTGAATCCTGAATTAAATACATACAGGCTGTATGTCATCCGCTGCATGCCGCTGTCCGCGCGCATGTCGGGAATAACCGCAGATTTCAGCAGCGTCAGGCTGATAACGGTGCCTGTACAGTCATCACCGCAAACGGCCGTGCCGGTAGAAACACCGTATCTGCTGTCATTGAGCACCGCCGCTCCGCGGTTCTCGTCATATACTGCCGTATACTTATGGTTGCAGGCTTCATAGCGGTCCTTGTCAAACTGCCGCGACGTATGGGTAGGCCGCCTGACATATCCAAACTGTATTTCGCCTGCAGCCTGCTCCGCCATGACCGCAAGCGGAAAGTCCACCTTCAAAAGCTTATGCTTTTCATGCCAGTCAATCGAAGTTTCAAAATCAATGCGGCGGCTGTCTTTACGTATCACGATGACCTGCTCAAGCGTAGAATCATGCAGCGCACGGCTTACATGAATACGTACGCACTCAGGAGCAGCTTCTTCAATCGTAATCTTTGCGGGAGCAGTAAGCTCCACGGGCTGATCTTTGTACATGGGCGCAATTTCCCATGCGTCATAGAACGGCGTAACATCCTTGTACATACGGAACACGTTGCACGGAGCCGCGGCGAATTCAGTACCCGATTCCTTATCGAACACGGAATCAAGCGTTCCGTTGCTTCCGATCCGCACAATAAGGCAGCTGTTCTCAAGCTTCAGGTAGCAGCTGCCGCCGTCATGCACCATGGTGCATGAAATTGCACGAACAGCCTTGCCCGCTGCGGCAGAAATAGCACGGTACGGTACAACAGTCCAGCCGCACGGCGGCACCGTAAGCTCTGCATATCCGCTGCCGTCAGGACTGCGGACCAGTACAGAGCGCTCCCAGCCCATAGTATTGCTGATAAGCACGCCCTGCCCGTCGTCAGCGGCACGTTCCGCTGACGCGTCAGCAAGCACGGCCGTATCCGCACTTGCGCGGGCACCGTCCAGCACTTCCTGCAGATCCCGCTCAGCCTCCTCATGCACCCTCTGGATGCATGTACCGGCGATCACATCATGGAACTGGCACAGCAGCAGCTTGCGCCACAGCGCATCAAGAGAATCGGCACCGCCCGCCGAACTGCACACTGCGGTATAGAATTCCGCATCATGAAGCGCAATCTCCGCCTTACGGCACAGCCGCTTAATGGCGGCACCAGACGTATAGCTTCCCCGGTGCCATGACAGATACAGCTCGCCGGTATAGGTTTCCGTCACCGGCTCATCGCCATTCTTAAGCCGCTCAAAGAACGCCGCAGGCGATTCCATGCGCGTACGCGGAATTCCCTCAAGGTCGGCAATACGGCGCACAGTCTCAAGCATCTGGCGGTCAGGACCGCCGCCGCCGTCTCCGTAGCCGAACGGGAACATCATTCCTTCTATATTATCCTGCTGGATACGATCCTGATTCCACCGTTCAGCAACAGCCTGCGGCGTAATGACGGCATTGTTCTTTTTATACATGTGCGAAAGTACCCGGCTGCCGTCAATGCCCTGCCACCAGAAATTATTATAAGGGAACGGATCACATTCAGGATCACAACGCAAAAGCTTCTGGGTGGCAAAGTACGGAATACCACAGCCTGTAAGCAGCTGCGGCAGCGCCGCCGAAAAGCCGAACGTATCGGGCAGCCATGCCACAAGCGTACGCGATCCCAGAGTATCCCGGAACCAGCGTTTTCCGCGCACCAGCTGCCTGATAAGCGCTTCACCGCAGGGAATATTCGTATCGCTTTCCACATAGAACGCGCCGTCGGCAATGCACTGCCCGGCCGCAGTCTTTTCCTTAACGCGCTGCATAAGCTCAGGATAATACTGCTCCAGCATGGTAAAAATATACGGCTCGCACGCAAGGAACTTGTATTCAGGATATTCATCCATAAATGCAAGCTGGGTGCTGTAGGTGCGCGCGCATTTACGCTTCGTTTCCTCAAGCGGCCATTCCCATGCCAGATCCAGATGCGACTGCCCGAATATAGACATGACCGGCGCAGTAGAACCGTTCACGCATGCAAGCGCAGGCTTAAGGAAGCTGCCTGCGGCCAGAATGCTCTTGGTGCGCTCAGGCTCATCAAGCTCAAAATCAGCGGTAAGCGTAAACTGCTGCAGCGCCTTCGCAACCTTCTGGTAGCGCAGCGATTTAGGCTGCAGCACCTGCAGCAGGCTGTACAGCACATCAAAATCAACGGCGGTCTGGAACACAGCTTCGTTCCAGATGCCCCAGCTTATTGTACCAGTAACCGCCTGTTTTGCGGACGGCTCCGGAACCGGTATTTCATCCGGTCCGTACGGGCCGCCGTTCTCGGGACGCAGGCCGTGACCGGCATAGCTTTCAGCATAAATATCAAACCGCTCGCCGCCTTTGGAGCAGCGTGTCAGTGTAATATACGAATGTTTTTTATCAATGGCACCGGCCGCCTCACCGTTCACGAATACAAGGCTTTCGCCGCCCGTAGGAAAAAAGCACACAAGCCGGCAGCCGGCTGTCTTCTTAGGCACGGACACCGTACAATGGAACCAGCCGTACTCCCACTTTTTACCCCATGCAGTACCTGCACGGATAAGCTTTTTGGGCAGCGCCTGCGCAAGCGCAAGCGTCAGATGCTCCATCGTAACAGCGTATTCTGCGGACACCGATCCGCATTCCGTATAAAAAAGCTTCGGAAGATATTCCTTCCAGATTTTTATTCTTTCAAGCCATTGCCTGCCAAGCATTGGTAGTATCTCCTTTTTTTTCATCGGCGCGCATTGCGCGGTCAGATAGTTCCGCCAGCAGCAGCGCCCGCTTTCTGCAGTTCCTGCATAATCCGTCCCGGTACCGTACCGGCAAGCTCAGACCAGCCGGTATACAGTTCAGGCGGCAGCCTTCCGGGCGTAAAACTCCACGCAGGAGTAAAGCTGTAGTGTGCCCGGATATATGATCTTACTTTATCATGCAGCTCAGGCGTAAGCGGCACCGGTATGCTGAACATCTCAGGCAGATCAAGCCCTGCGCTGCCCGCCTCCTCACCACAGCAGGTATCGCAGAACGGATACAGGGCAAAAAGCTCCGGATTCGGCAAAAACGCATGCTTTCCGGGCTGCACATACAGGCGCACATGTGTTGAGCCTGCGTCCAGCACCGGGAACCGCGGGATCATCTGATTAAGATATTTTCCGTGAAAGCTGCCTTCGCAGCCGCAGACGCTGCCGTCATCGGCCACATACACCCATGCATGCTCAAGTTCGTACAGATGCTGAATATCATAGTCATACGAATAGGCGTATTCGATAGCAAAACGGGCGTGTTTTGCGGCAGGATCCACAATCCGTCTGCGGGATACCGCACCGGGAAACGACGGACTTTTGCCCGCCTTCTCAAACACGGTGCAGCCGATGCCTTTTACTGCGAACGGCTCGTTACGGTCGAACCACAGTTCCGGAGCGTAGCGCAGCCACAGCTCACGCCCGCAGTTCATGCCGTACATTCCTTGTCGAGCTTCTGCAGCAGCGCATACAGCTCCTGACGGGTATGCACGGTATAATCAGGAGTCTCCTCGTGATTCTTAGGATTCATATCGTAGCGCGGCGACCAGTCGTACAGAATCGACGTAATACCGAAACGGTTTGCACCGACCACATCACGGATAAGATTATTGCCGATCATCACCACGCGCTTTTTATCAGCGTCAGTCAGATGCAGCTGATCCATGGCGGTCTGGAACATCACCGCCGCCGGCTTACGGTCGGGCAGCGCCTCGGATATCGCACGGGCCGAAAACACGTCTGACAGTCCGTGCTGCTCATAAATATTCTTAAAGGATTCAACCTCACCGTCGGCAACAAGTGCCAGCGTAAAGCCGTCCTCATGCAGCTGTCTGAGCAGCGCGCCGCCCTCGTCATGAAGCTGCGCGCGCACCACTATACCGCGGTCATCACGCACCTCGGTGGACTCATCCACGATGGTGTCGCCGCTGTCAAAAAAGATAACCAGATTTTTCATATCGCAACCCTATGACTTCATGATGTCCGCAAAACCGCGGAGCTTAAGCTCTTTGGCGCAGTGGCAGGCCACAAAGTGCCCCTGAGAAAGCTCCTCAAAGGCGGGCGCCTGCTGACGGCAGATTTCCTTACAGTAACGGCAGCGCTCATGGAAATAGCAGCCTGACGGCGGATTCGCAGGGTTAGGAATCTCGCCCTCAAGCGGAATCCGGTCCATCTTGTAGTCAGGATCGGCTACCGGTACGGCAGAAAGCAGCGCCTCCGTATAGGGATGCAGCGGATGCGCGAACAGCTCCTGGGAGGTCGCATACTCCACCATTTTGCCCAGATACATGACGCCCACTTTGTCGGAAATATGCTCAACCACAGAAAGATCATGGCTGATGAACAGATAGGTCAGCCGGAATTCTTTCTGCAGGTCCTTCAGCAGGTTTATGATCTGCGCCCTGATAGAAACATCAAGCGCGGACACAGCCTCGTCACACACAATAACACGCGGAGTCAGCACCAGCGCACGGGCAATGCCGATGCGCTGCCGCTGGCCGCCGCTGAACGCATGCGGATACCGCTTGAGGTATGAAGTATTAAGCCCTACTTTCTTTGCAATATCCATAACACGGGCGGCAAGCTCGTCCTTTGACAGCTTAAAGTTTGCCTTCAGCGGCTCGGAGATAATGTCATAGACGGTCATGCGGGGATCAAGCGATGCATACGGATCCTGAAAGATCATCTGCAGCTCCTTGCGCATGTCCTTCATCTGCTTTTTATCGATCTGCAAAAAATCGTATGTCTTGCCGTCGGCCGCACGGTACATGACCGAACCTTTCGTGGCCTCTATGGCACGGATAATGCAGCGGCCCAGCGTAGTCTTACCGCAGCCGGACTCACCCACAATGCCGACAGTCTCGCCTTCGTTCACCGAAAAACTGACATCCGTAACGGCCTTTACACAAACACCCTTTGACGTAAATTCTTTGGAAATATTTTTGACTTCAAGAATAGGCTCTGCCATCAGTTTCCTCCATACAAAGCGCAGGCAACGTTATGATCCGGCTCCACCTGCATAAGCTCAGGCTCGCATACAGAACATTTGCCCTCCAGATGCCGTGAGCAGCGGTCGTAGAACGTACAGCCCTTGGGCAGGTTGAGCGCCAGCGGCACGGTGCCCGGAATGGAAAACAGCCGCTCGCTCTTTGCGCCACCGAGCTTGTGAACAGAACCGATAAGTCCCTGCGTATAGGGGTGCAGCGGATTCTTGAACAGATTCTGAACGGACGTCTGTTCCACTACCTTGCCCAGATACATAACCGCTACGCGGTCGCACATGGCGGCCACGGTGCCCAGATCATGGGTGATATACAGGATGGACATACCGATCTCTTTCTGCAGCTGTTTCATCAGCTCAAGAATCTGAGCCTGAATCGTCACGTCAAGCGCGGTTGTCGGCTCATCAGCGATCAGCAGCTCGGGCTTACACACAAGCGCCATGGCAATGAGCGAGCGCTGGAGCATACCGCCTGAAAATTCATGGGGATACTGGTTATAGCGCTTTTCGGCATTGGCAATACCCACTTTCTTCATCATCTCAATCGTGATCTTTTTAGACTGCTCCTTGTCCGGCGTAATATGCAGCCGAGTGCACTCGTTTATCTGGTTGCCGATGGTATACATGGGCGAAAACGCAGCCATAGGCTCCTGAAAGATCATGGAAATATGCTTGCCGCGGATGGCACGGATGTCCCGGCCCTGCGGCTTAAGCGTAAGCAGATCCACCGGCTGTGAAGTACCTGCCATGCGGAACATAATGCTGCCGCGTGCGGAGCAGTTCTTATTATTAATGCCCAGAATCGCCTTGCTCGTAAGGCTCTTGCCGCAGCCGGACTCACCTACCAGTCCGAGCGTCTCGCCTTTCTTAATATCAAGGTTCACGCCGCGTACGGCGGTCAGCACGCCTTCATCCGTCTTAATGTCGATATGGAGGTCTTTTATCTCTATCAGCGTATCATCTGTCATGTCCGGTACCTCCTGCATTATTTATACGGGTCAGCCGCATCACGCAGGCCGTCACCCAAAAAGTTGAACGCCAGAACCGCAATAATTACGAACACCAGCGGTATCAGTTTCCACGGATACAGCGCGATATTGGAAATATCCTGCGCTTCCTGCAGCAGAACGCCCCAGCTGGTTGCCGGTGAGCGCATGCCGAGTCCAAGGAAGCTCATGGACGTTTCACCGATAATCATGCTCGGAATCTCAAGCGTCAGATTAACGATCAGGTAACCCATAAAACCGGGCACCAGATGCGTCATGATGATCTTAAAGTCGCTCACACCGGCCAGACGGGCCGCCATAACAAAGTCCTCTTTGCGCAGCGATATAAACTTACCGCGCACCACACGGGCAAGGCTTGTCCATGAAATGAACGACATGATGATAGTAATCAAAATATACATGCGCACGATCGGAATGTTCGGAGGAATTGCCGCCGACAGCGCCATCCACAGCGGAATGGACGGGAACGATGTAATAACCTCAATGGCACGCTGGATCACCATATCAATCCAGCCGCCAAAATAGCCGGACAGGCCGCCGAGCAGAATACCCAGCAGGAAGCTGATGGCGGTGCCCACAAGCGGAACGGACAGCGACACCTGGCTGCCGATAATAAGGCGTGAGAACAGATCCCGGCCCATGGAGTCGGTTCCGATCAGGAACACATGGCCGCCTTCCTCAGCGCCGAACAGATGGCGTGAGCACGGAATAAGGCCCAGAAACTTATATTCCTCGCCTTTTACAAAGAACTTGATCTTGTAGATCTGGCTTGTATCTTCAGTAATATCAGTTTCAAACGTCAGCTTATTGCGTTTGATGGAAATGCCGTAGACAAAGGGTCCCTGGAATTCACCAGATTCATCCCACAGATGGATATGCGACGGGCCCAGATTCTTTGACTTGCTGTCATACTCGGTCAGTCCCTGCGGAGCAATAAAATTAGCGAATATGGCGCAGAAATAAAATATACCGAGAATAATCATGCTCGCGCGGGCAAGCTTGTGCTTGACCAGCTTGCGTCCCATGAGCTTCCATTGGGAAGCCAGATAATAATCTTCTTCTGAAATTGTCTTTTTCTTAAATATCATACTCAGCTCCTCTCAGAAAAACGGATGCGCGGATCAAGCCATGCCAGAACGATATCGGAAAGCAAGGTTCCCACACAGACCAGGAATGCCATGATGAACAGAATTGAACCGGCCAGATACATGTCCTGGCTCTTAAGTGCCGTATACAGCACCGGTCCTTGAATCGGCAGGTTCATAACGATGGCTGATATCGTAGAACCGGTAAAAATACGTGACAGCGACGTGGCAAGTCCGGACACAACCGGGTTCAGCGCCGCACGGACGCAGTACTTATAAGTGATGCGGTTCTCAGCCACGCCTTTTGCGCGTGCGGTGAGCGTATACTGCTTCACCATTTCGTCAAGCATCTGGGCACGTACGGTACGGATGACCGAGCAGGTGCCCGCCGTACCGATAACGATGACGGGGATTATCATATGCTTCAGGAATTCCCCCGTATACGCAAGACTGAATCCGTTCTGCAGCATTTCATCAGAGAACAGGCCTATAAGCGGATCACCCGTCCAGATAAACGACAGGTACATCAGAATAATCGCCAGAAGGAAGTTAGGCGTAGCCATACCTAAGAAACCAAACGCGGTGAATATATAATCGCCAGCAGAATACTGCTTGAGTGCGCTGTAAATTCCAATGGGAATCGATACCAGATAGGTAAAGAGCATGGTGATAAGAGAAATAACGACCGTCAGGACCATGCGCTCATTGACGATGTCGATTACGGGGCGCTGATATTCAAAAGAATAGCCCCAGTTTCCGTGCAGAATGATGCCTTTCATCCACAATATATACTGAACAAACCACGGCTTGTCCATTCCGTATTCGGCACGCAGCTGTGCAACTACTTCCTGAGTAATAGTCTCGCCTTCAGACTGCATTGTAGTAATATAGCTGCTGATAAAATCGCCGGGCGGCAGCTGGATAATAAAGAAACAGGCCAGAGATATGACAAAGATAGTCGGAATCATTATCAGGATGCGTTTCCATATATATTTGAGCATAATTCCTCCCTTATTAAAATCAAGGTTCTATTGTCAGAACCGGTTCTGCCGGCAGAACCGGCAGGCAGACAGCAGGCTGAAAATCCGCCGTACGGACTTCCAGCCTGCCGGTTCAAAAATTCACTTACTTCTTGAACCAGGCGTTCTCAAGGTGAGCCACGCCCAGATCGCGGTACTCTTCGCAGAATATCAGCGATTTGCCGATGTTCATCAGATTCTTGTTCTTCAGAATAAGTGCCGGGGTATCAGCACAGTAGGCAATTTCCCAGATATTCTTTGCATGCAGCTGCAGGATCTGCTCCGCAAGCTTGTTGATCTCAGCACCATTCTTTGCGCTCTTGATTTTGTCGTACAGCTCAATAAGCTTTGCAACATCGCCCTCAGGCTTTACACCGGATTTACCTTTCGTAGCCGTATACTCACCGTATGCACCTGCCCACGGAGAATAGATGCCCACCGGAACGATAGCGTTCGGGCGCAGCGCCGGGTTGAATGCATTGATAGCGTTCATCGGTCCGATAAGCACAGTGTGGTTGTTTGCATTGCAGATCTCAGTCATCAGGTCACGGCTGTATGTCTTTGTCGTAGTCTTGATGCCGACCGCTCCGTAGTACTTGGTCAGAAGCTCAGCGGTCTTCTCGGAGTTCTTAACGTCCTCGATGTCGGTAAGCATAAAGTCAAGCACAAAGGGGGTTCCGTCGCTGAACGTGCGGAAGCCGTTCTTGTCGCGCTTGCTCAGGCCTACGCTGTCAAGCAGCTTGTTGGCTTCTTTTACATCATATTTAGTCCAGCGGGTCTTCCATTTCGGATCAAAGCCGAGCAGGCCTTCAGCAACAGATGCCTGTGCAGGCTCGCCGAAGCCGTCAGAAACAAGCTCAGAAACTTCATCGCGGTTCACGCAGATTGACAGCGCCTGGCGGAAATCAGGGTTCTGGAATACCGCGCGGTATTTCAGATCTTTAATGGTCTGGTTCAGCTGAACAACCGTGGGGCGGTATGCCCAGCTGGTGCCCTGCCAGGTCAGCAGCTCGTAGCCGCCTTTTTTAGCATTCTGCTTGAGCACGGTGTATTTGCTCAGCGGCATTTTTGCAAAGTCAATGCCACCGGCAAGCGCTTTAAGCGTTTCCTGCTCAGGATCAGAAATCTTTGTCCACTCCATGCTGTCAATATAGGGCAGCTGGTTGCCTTTTGCATCAACCTTCCAGTAGTAGGGATTGCGTTTCAGGATGAACAGATTGTCATCAATGTTGTTGGTTGCAACCCACGGACGCAGCGTGGGGCGGTCAGGCAGAACCCAGTAGTAGTAGCCGGTTTCTTTACCCATGGCCTTCACGTCTGAATAGCCGAGCTGCTTTGCCTTTGCCTTTGCAGCTTCCTCGCCGATATAGGCGGGCAGCAGTTTTTTATAATAGTGCGCGGGCGCAAAGAACCATTTGCTGTCGTTGGTCAGCGTCTGCAGGAAGGTGGCGTTCGGATCCTTGAACGTAACCTTTACCGTGTACTTATCTGGAGCCTCAACCTTACAGGGAGTCTTTTCACCGGTCTTGGGGTTGGTGGAATAGAAGCAGTCATAGAGCGATTTGCCGAATGACTTGGGAACACACATATCATTGTAGAAGAACACAACGTCGGCAGACGTAAAGTCAACGCCGTCAGACCATTTCATGCCCTTGCGCAGATAGATCGTGTACACCGTGTTGTTGGAATTGACTTCATAGCCCTTGGCAACGTTGGGCTCCACGGAACCGTCAAGCTTAAAGCGGAACATGGGTTCCTCGGTCTGCTTGCCGATAGTCCAGCGTGAATTGCGGCCGTAGGACGCATAGTGCAGCGTTCCGCCGTATTTTCCTGCAGTATCCATGGTGGATACCATCACCTCACCCGGGCCGGGAATACGCTTTTCAAGCGGCGGCAGCTTGCCTGCCTTTACCAAGGCTGCAAGTTCCGGAGCCTCTTTTGAGGAAGGAGCCGAAAAAGCAAAACCCGCAGCCAAAACTGACATAAGAGAAAAAGACACAGCCTTTTTCACATTCATTTTTGTCATTTAAGACCTCCTTTTATAACTTCCAGTAGATATAATATCGCCAAGGCCTGGCCGTAGGGCATGGCCTTGATCGGTATCTGCTTATAAAAATCCTTATCGGTACGACCCATGGGGGTACCGTATGAAACCTGCTGCACCACGCCTGCATCATCAATATTCCGCAGTATGGCCGCAAGCGGTTTTTCCGCATAAGTACGATATGACTCAGGAATCAGGTGCATGGCAACCGCGCGCATAATGCCGTACGCAAAGCCGCAGGTAGCCGAAGACTCAACATACGAAGAAGGATCGTCTATGAGCGTATGCCACATGCCGTTCGGCTCCTGATATTTTACGAGCGAATCAACCTGCCGCAGGAGCAGCTGCACCAGATACCGCCGCTCGGCGGGAGTGCACTCCACCATGGACAAAAAGTCGGGGATAGCCGCCGTAATCCAGCAGTTTCCGCGTCCCCAGAATGCGCCCGCAAAATTATTCATATCCTTAAAAGTCCAGCCGTGATACCACAGTCCCGTGCGGCCGTCCGCAAGATACTTGGCATGGGCAAGGAACTGATACACCGCCTCCTGGCGGTATGCATCATTCTTTTTAATACGGGACATATTGGCCAGAAAAAGCACCGTCATAAACAGCGTGTCGTCCCACAGCTCCTGCTCATTCACGCTGTCGGACGTAATGTGCTGAAAACCGCCCTCAAGCGTACGCGGAAATGACTTCATAATCCATTCCGCCCATTCCTCGCACACCGCCATATATGCGGCATTGCCCGTATATTCCGCCACATACGACATCGGCAGCAGCGGAGCCACCGTATTCACGTTCTTTCCGGGCAGCCCCACCTTCAGCTGGCGGTCATAGTACTCGGTCAGAATATCAAGATATTTGGTATTATGTGTAAAATCAAAATACTTCCAGAATCCGTAGAGCCCTACTCCCTGAGTCCACTCCCAGAATTCATACTTTTTGATCTCCTGCTCGGGAACATTTTTTTTACGCATGTTCTCAATAAAGGTCACATCGTCCTCGTACAGGACTTTCTGAAAGCTTTCAGCAAGCAAAGCGAATTTTTGTTCAATACTTTCCGCAATCTGTTTCTGCATAGTTTAAAGTATAGGGCACATTTTCATAAAAACAACGCATTTTTTGCTGAATATACAGAATTGTATTGCATTTTTTGCGATTTCATCTTCTGAACAGAACTACAGCCGAGCGGCAGGCAGCGCGCTTGACTTCTGCGGCGACACACGGTAGCTGGACGGTGACACATGGCACAGCGCCTTGAACGTACGGTTAAACTGTGAAAAACTGCTTAACCCGCATTCCTCCGCAATGTCGGTGATCTTTTTATCCGTATACAGAAGCATCTGCTGCACGTTGCGGATACGCGTCATCTGCACGTAGCCCACAATCGTAAAGCCCGTAATCTGCTTGAACAGATGCGACAGATAGCACGCGCTCACGTTAAACTGATCGGCAAGGCTTGTCAGCGTTATTTCCTGCCGGTAGTTCTTATGAATCCACGCCGTAATCGTATAGATACGCGATGCGGACGTATCGGGCAGATTGTCGGCCTTGTAGCAGTTAAAGCGGGCCTCGTCGTACAGCGTATACAGGAATTCCATAAACTTTGTATGAATCGTCAGGTCGCGTATGGGGCTCAGATCCTTGCCCTGATTAAACACCGTGTTCAGCAGCGTAAACAGCGGCTGCTGCTTTTCGGCAGAAAAGCGGAACACGCACGGAGAAGCATCAAATACAGAAAAAACACGGCTCATAGAAAGCTTAAGCGGAGACTCATCGCGCGGAATATTAAAATTAATAATAAGCCGCTTACGGGACTGCCCGGGCGGATACTCTGTTTTATGCAGCAGCCCTGGCTTGAGCAGCACCATATCATACATCTTCAGCGGATAGTACTTTCCTTCTATAATGTGGGCGGCTTCAGAATCCAGCAGGATGAACAGTTCATAGAACGAATGAAAATGCTGGAATTCCATATTGATGGCGTAGTTGCGCTCATCATAGTCAAAATAATAAAAAAACGGATCTGCCGGCTTGTTTATATTGATGGCATACGACTGCTCATATAAAAGCGACGGAGCGTAATCCATACACGACTGCCGCTACTGCGCTGCCGGCAGCGTGTACTGGCGGGAGCCGGCCAGCCGGTTTTCAAATTCATCATGCGAAAGCGGCTTGTCGTACAGATAGCCCTGCACCATAGAACAGCCGGCCTGCTTCAGGAATTCCATCTGGAACACAGACTCCACGCCCTCTGCAATCACCTGAATACCAAGCTCACGCGCCATATTAATAACGGCGCGGCTGATCACCTCATCGGGAGTATTCTTGCTGCCCGGCTGAATGTTATCTATAAGCGATTTATCAAGCTTGATCACATCGGCCTTAAGGTTTTTGATCAGCGTCATGGACGAATAGCCGGTACCAAAATCATCGATGGAAATATGCACGCCTGCATCATGCATGGCAGAAACAAACGAAATAAGCCGGTCAAAATACTCATAATCGGACGATTCCGTAAGCTCAATTTCCAGATACTTGGGATCTATGGCATAATCCTGAAGCACTTTCAGGATCTTGTCCTTAAAGTTGTCGTTAGACAGATGGATTTTAGAAAAGTTAGTGGAAATACGCACCGGCTCAATCCCCTTCTGAAGCCAGCGGCGAATATCCTTGCAGATTTCCTCAAAAATATAAAAGTCCAGGTTCCGTATAGAGCCTTCCCGCTCAAGCACCGGAATAAACTCCGACGGCGGCACCAGTCTTCCCTTCTGATACCAGCGCGACAGAGCTTCGCACCCGCACAGCGTGTTCGTTCTGATGTCCACCTTGGGCTGATAGAACACAAGGAATTCATTGCGCTCAAGCGCTGTCGGAAACACCGATGAAATTCCCTTGTCACGCATTGATTTTTCCTGCATTTCAGGCTTAAACCACAGCAGATCCTGCAGCCGCGAATTCTTTGCCGCCGTCATGGCGGTAGAAGCGAACGTCATCATTTCTGACTGCGAAATCTCAGGCGTAAGCTCCACCAGGCCAACCTTAAGCCTGATTCTGACCACCGTAGTCACGCCCTTCTGCTTGACGGGAATCCGCACGTCGGTCAGAAAGTGCACATACTCATCACGGCGCGAAGCCTTGACCATGGCAATAAAATTATCGCCGCCCAGGCGGCAGAAATAGCCGTCCTTACCAAACAGCTTCAGCGTCATCATGCTGTAGGTGCGCAGGATAATATCACCCGCGTCCTGCCCGAGCTCTTTATTTACATACTTAAAGTTCTTGATATTGGAAAAAGCGGCTATATACTCCTGCCCTTTATGCATGGCAAAGATCCGCCCGACGGACTGCATGAACCCGACCATATTCAATGCGCCGGTAAGCGCATCGGTAATCTCCACCAGCTTCATAAGCTTCATAAGGCGAGCACGGCTGCAGAAAATGAACAGGTTCTGCAGCAGGAAATCTATGCTGCGTTTATCAGTTTCGTTCCACACGCAGCCTTTTTTAGGATAGGCAGAAAGAATCACCTCACCGCCTTCTCCGGTCACAAAGCTGCGCTCATAGGGTTCCGGCTCGTATCCGGCAGGATTTTCATAGCCGATATATGATTCGTTCACGCCGCCCGGCTCATAAATTGAAACAGGAGCCTTGAACACCGTCACAAGCCTTCCGAGCGAAACTTCTTCCGCCACGCCCGGCAGCTCTTCATTTATGCGGTTTACGGTATCATCCAAAGAAAAGACATTATCTTGTAGCCGGTAAAAAAAACGGCTAAAATTCTCGCTGCAAAGTCCGTTTCCCATGTCTCCATATTATAGCACAAACCGATCGAATAAAAAAGAGGAATTTTTACACAACGGAACTACCATAAAATATTCTGTGTCACTATTCAGGTACATATCAGCTATCCCGATATACAGAATGTAACGGCATACGGCGGAAATACAGGAGCCGTTATATGTAGGGAACCTCGAAAAACTTAAGTTTTTCGAGGTTCCCTGTACTAACTGACAAGCTTTCATTATAATAATGCAGACGGATTCTGGAAACGCCGTACAGGCTTTCCGAAGCGCCGTTAATACCAAGCGGAAGGGTTTTTAACAGCATATGTTCTTAAAAAAACTGATTTTTGTTCCTTTAGCTGCAGCGGTACTTTCCGCGGCGGTTCCCGTTCTCACCTTTGCGTTGGGAAGCTCCGACAAGGATGAACGCACAGTAGAAGAAATACTCAAAGACGGTACCCGCACAGAAATCAGCAAATATCTGAAAAAACATTCAAAAGCGCTGCACTACACCACCCCTGACCAGACGAAGGATACGATTCTCCACATAGCCATAAAAGCCCGCCGTGACGCGGACATTATCAAAGATCTGCTGTCTTTCGGCGCGGAGCCGATGAAAAAGAACGCGCTCGGGCAGACGCCCATCATGTACTTGTGCGCCTATACTGAAGACACCGGGCTGCTGGATACGCTGATCCGATCAGGCACCGTCTTTAAGATCGGCACGGGCAAGCGCGTGCTGGAAACGGATTCCGAAGGCAAAACGGCCTTTGACTATGCGCTCGGCAAACCCCGCATGATTGCCGTACTGGAAAAATATGCCAGGCGGCCGCAGAGCAACATCATAGCGGAACAGCAGGCAGCAGAGGCCGCCGTTGCGGCAAAAGAAGCGGAGCTGCAGGCTATCGAAGCACAGAAAAAGCTTGAGGCGGAAAAAGCGCAGGAAGAGCTTGCCATAAGAAAGGCGGCGGAAGAAAAACGCCTTGCCGACGAGGCTGCTGC
>CACZQF010000137.1 GCA_902783245.1 uncultured Spirochaetaceae bacterium
CAAAAATTCCGGTACGGTGTATCTTGTACGGAAAACGGACGGCTCCGTAAATACGCTCACCGCCGCTCCGGACGCAATACAGAACGGTTTTATAAACGGCAGGATCATACAGACTGATGCAAGCGGAAGCCTGTATTTCATTCATTCAGACAGCGCAGCCCTGCCCGCCCGGCTGTACAAGACGGTTACCTCAAGCACAAGACTCATGACTATTCCGGTTACGCCGGAATCAGTTTCAGTAAAGGGTTTTACAGCAGCACCGGACGGTACCGTCATGTATCATACGGCAGAGCATACGTATATTCTCAAGGCGAACGGTACCGGCGAAACGCTTTCTGAAACCTGCACAGCCTACTGGACTGCGCCTGACGGCAGCATCTATTATCAGACTGCCGGAGCCGATGACAAGGCCAATATCATGCGGCTGACCATACAGCAAGATTATACAAGCTCATTCACAGCTGCAGATACAAGCATCGCGGAGCAGATCACCATGGAAAGCGCATGGCTTCTGCCGCTTGCGGACAAGCTTGCTATAGCGTCAGTGTCTGACGCACAGGATCATATCAGTCTGCACACCGTATACAGTACCGCGAAAACTGTACCCGCCGCAATATCGCTGCCGCTGCAGCATGTTACTGCCGCAGCAAGCTCAGGCACATACTGTTATTTTGCGGCAAAAGATAAAAACGATACATCTGTCGCCGTCCGTGTAAACGCGGACAACGGACAGTATGACAACGTGCTGCCGCCAGGAGCCTATGACGTACTGTCCTTAACCAGCGCAGACGACGGCAGCATTACATTCCGCGCAAAGCGTATAAACGGCGGTACGTATGTACTCGGCACGGTTTCCGCAACTGGTACGCTTACAATTTTAAAAGAAGACACATCACTGCCGGACGCCGCCCTGCTCCAGCTCTAGCATTATTACAGGTTTTACAGTACTATACAAACACTATGACTAGAAAATTACACAATATCCTCGTAACCGGCGGTGCCGGTTTTATCGGATGCAATTTCATTCATTATCTGCTGGGGCAGTCCACCTCCGGCAGCAGTGCATTTACTGATGCTGGATTCGACGGTACCATAGTTAATCTTGACTGTCTCACCTATGCCGGCAATCTGGAAAGCCTTGCCGACATTACGAATGGTGCTTCTGCTTCCCGCTACGTATTCGAAAAAGCCGACATCTGCGACCGCGCAGCCGTTGAACGTATTCTCAAACAATATGACATCGATACCATTGTCCATTTTGCGGCCGAAAGCCATGTAGACCGCTCCATTCTGGGGCCGCAGGCTTTTATCCAGACAAACGTCATGGGTACGTTTACCCTGCTGGATGCCGCGCGCAATTACTGGAAGCTTCCGGACGGTTCCATGCGTGACGACGTGCTGTTTCACCACATAAGTACTGATGAAGTGTACGGATCACTCGGAGAAACCGGCTATTTTACGGAGACAACACCCTATGATCCCCGCAGTCCCTATTCTGCAAGCAAAGCAAGCAGCGATCATCTGGTCATGGCATACAGCCATACCTACGGACTGCCCGTAACGCTTTCCAACTGCACCAACAATTACGGCCCGTTCCAGTTCCCGGAAAAGCTGCTGCCGCTCATGATAAGCAATATAAAAGACGGCAAGCCGCTGCCCGTCTACGGCGACGGTAAAAATATTCGCGACTGGATTTATGTAGAAGACCACAACCGTGCCGTATGGCTTATCATGCAGCATGGCGTATGCGGCGAAAAATATAATATCGGCGGTGAAAATGAATGGGAAAACATCCGGCTGCTGCACAAAGTGATTGAGCTTACGGCAAAAGCAACCGGCAAATCAGCGGCAGACGTAGAAAAGACGATCACCTATGTAAAAGACCGTCCGGGACATGACCGCCGCTATGCCATCGACTGCTCAAAAATCAAATCAGAGCTCGGCTGGCAGCGGTGCATGACCTTTGAGCAGGGGCTTCAGGAAACGGTTTCATGGTATCTGAGCCATCCTGACTGGATACGGCATATCCAGTCAGGAGAGTACGCGTCCTGGATCGAAAAAAACTACGCTGACCGCCGCTGAGCCACAGCTATGGTCAGGCTCTGCCTATCCACCGGCCGTTACGGTCAAAATAGGCAGCATCAGGCCTGAACGCAGGATGCGTGCCGTCTTTTGGAGACAAAAGCGGAGTTATGCTGCCGCAGTCCGCTGCGGCAGCCTGCCAGTCAACTCCGATAACAGGATCATTCCACGGCAGTCCTCCTTCACCCTGCGGATCATAAAAGTCTGTGCATTTATAGGTAAACACCGCAGTATCGGACAGTACATAAAACCCATGGGCAAAACCTTCGGGGATATAGAACTGATTCTGTTTTTCACCGCTGAGCACCACTCCGTAGTACATACCGAATGAAGGAGAGCCGTTCCGCAGATCCACCGCAACATCATACACTTTGCCGGACACCACCCGTACAAGCTTTCCCTGCGGATGTCTGGTCTGAAAATGCAGCCCCCGGAGCACACCGCGGGATGACAAAGACTGATTGTCCTGCACAAATTCCATCGTTAGACCTGCATCTGCAAAATCTTTTTTACTGTATGCTTCAAAAAAGTAACCGCGGTCATCACCGAAAACACGCGGCTGGATTTCATACAAACCTTCAAATACCACACCGTTTTTTTTGCACTGAGTAAATGTACATGCCATGGTCCGCCTCTTATCCCCTGCTGTTCACCACATATTCAAGATAGCGGCCGTATTCGGTTTTATACCCTGCAGCCATAGCAAGTACATCAGCTTTAGAAATCCATCCGTTTACATATGCAATCTCTTCTATACATGCCACATACAGTCCCTGCCGTTTTTCTATGGCCGCAATAAAATTAGCCGCATCAAGCAGGTTGTCGCAGCTGCCGGTATCAAGCCAAGCCATACCGCGTCCGAGCAGCTCAACCGTCAGCGCTTTTTTTGCCAAATAGGCATTGTTGACGCTGGTTATTTCAATTTCCCCGCGTGCACTCGGCTTTACGTCAGCCGCAATAGAAACTACGCTGTTATCATAGAAATACAGTCCGGGAACCGCGTAGTTGCTTTTTGGCTTTGCAGGTTTTTCTTCTATGCCAAGCACATGCCCCTGCGCATCAAATTCAACTACACCGTAAGCGGTGGGATCTTTGACATAATATCCGAAAATGACCGCACCGCCGTTTGCTTTGACCGAGGCAGCCGCGTTTTTTAAGCTTGCAGTAAAATTCTGACCGTAGAAAACATTATCGCCGAGCACGAGCGCTACAGAATCATCTCCGATAAATTCCTTGCCGACAATGAACGCATCGGCCAGGCCGCGCGGCTTGTCCTGCACTGCATAAGAAAAATGCATGCCGAGCCATGCGCCGTCACCGAACAGCTCCTTGAATAAAGGCGTATCGCGCGGCGTGGAAATAATAAGCACATCCCGTATACCGGCAAGCATCAGGACAGACAACGGATAATAAATCATCGGTTTGTCATACAACGGAAGCATCTGTTTAGAAACAGCACGTGTCAGAGGATACAGGCGGGTTCCCGCACCTCCTGCTAAAATTATTCCTTTCATAGTACATACTATACCATGGTACAATCGTCTTGAAAAGCGCATCGTAGAAAGGTATCAAGGAACACAGAAATCAAAATTGCCGCTGATAGCTGCGGAGCCGGGGGCTGCTGTCAGCGGCAAAACATCTGCAACCCCGAAGGGGTGAAGCCGTTTTGCGTGGTAGCCCCCGGCGGAAGCAGCTGTCAGCGGCAAAACTGTTTTCCTTGTAAAAGGTACGTCTTCTCAATATGCAAGGACTCCTGTATACTGACTACATGGCAGATATAAAAAAAATCACATTTCTGACCGGGCACAGCTGGCACACAAACCGGCAGGGCGGCTTCCATCAGTTCGCAAAAGCCGCGTGCGATGCCGGCATTGAGACCGTTTTTTTCAGCTTTCCGCGCCCCTATTACAATTACTTTACAAAACAAGAGCTGTACAACCGCAAGTCCATACAATCATTGACCCGTGGAATTGAGTATAAAACCGGCCGCAGCGTACTGCATAATATCACGCTGCCAACGTTCAAGCTGCCGAACGCTGCCGGCAGGATTCTGAGCGACAGCCTGCTCAATGCGCTTGAGCGTACATCTCTTCATTCATTCTCAGCACTCTGCCGTACCTACATTGACGGTACCGATATTTTTGTCTTTGAATCCTGCGACGGCATTATCTTTTTTGACCGTCTCAAGCGCATGTACCCGAACGCCCGGTTTATATACCGGCCGAGCGACCCCATGATGATCGACGGAGCGCCATCCAGATACGTTACGAATGAAACCCATATCATGCGTAACGCAGACCTGAACATTATTGTAAACGATACCGGCCTTGCTCTGTACAGAAAAAAAATAGCGGACTTTGACCGCAGCATCCGGTATACCGTGCTGTCGAACGGCGTTGATATAGAATCCTATGAAACGCAGTATCCGGTACCTGAGCCGCTGCAAAAACCGAATACAGTCGTGTATATCGGCGCATGGGAAGTAGAATGGGATCTGCTGTTCACGGCAGCCGACGCAACCCCTGATTTCAACTATGTCGTTGTATGTCCGAACTATCCTGACAACAGAATCATAGAAAAAGTACAGACAAAAAAGAATCTGGACTACATACGCGGCATTTCCCCGTCAGAAGTGCCCGCATGGGTAACGAACAGCCGCGTCATCATGGTACCGTATAAGACTGACTTTTATAAAGCCCGGCCGTATCTGGGCATTACTGCAAAATACTACCAGGCCATGGCAGCCCGCAGGCCGATCGTTTCTTATGCAGACACCCCCGCGCTGCTTGATATCGGTGTACGCGCAACATACACCTATGATGATTTTATTAACGCAGTGACACAGGCTATGCAGGAAAAAGAGCGGTCATACACATTTGACCTGAGCAACCGCCGGTGGGATACGGTGAACGCAGAATTTCTAAGGCTTGCGGCGCAGGGCTGAAAGGCGGCTGTCAGTTTTCCTCCCGGACTATATACTGCTGGCGCTTTTTTGTTTCCAGATAGATTTTGGAAACATACAGGCCAATGATGCCGATGCCCAGCAGGTTCAGTCCGCCGAGCAATATGATGATGCAGGTCATTGACGGCCAGCCCGCCACCGGGTCACCGAACAACGCCGCACGTACGATGACAAACACGAGCGCAAATGCCGCGCACACACTGGAAACAAGCCCTGCAACGGAGCACAAGTACAGCGGCACGCATGAATAGGCAAGCACGCCGTCTATGGAATAGCGGAACAGCTTCCAGAACGACCATTTTGTCGTTCCTGCGCTGCGCTCTACATTCTCATATGCCAGATATTTTACATTAAATCCCACCCAGCTGAAAATTCCTTTTGAAAAACGGCAGTATTCTTTATCATCCAGCACGGCATTCACAAACCTGCGGTTCATGAGCCTGAAATCCCGGGCGCCGTTTTCTATCTTAGTATCGGACATCTTGTTTATAATCCGGTAGAACAGATTCGCAAAAAAAGAACGGAGTACAGGCTCACCTTTTCTAGTTTTCCGCCGGGTAGCCACACAATCTGTTTCATCCTCACCGTGCACAAGCTGCCACATCTCGGGCAGCAGCGAAGGAGGATCCTGAAGATCCACATCCATAGTAGCAACAAAATCACCAGCTGCGCTTTTCAACCCTGCATACAATGCAGCTTCTTTGCCGAAGTTACGCGAAAACGAAACATAATGCACACGAGCATCCTGCCTGCTCAGGTCCCGCAGCACCTGCAGCGTTCCGTCCCTGCTGCCGTCATCCACAAACCGGAATTCAATATCAGCACTGATTTCAGGCGCGATCCGAAGGACTTCGTTATAAAAAATAACAATGGTCTCTTCTTCATTGAAACAGGGAACTACTATCGAAAGCAATGACATTTACACAACCTCAGAAATTTACTACTATGTGAAAATTATATACGTAAACACACTAAAAATCCATACAGGAGGAATCCATGTCATCAAAAGACACTGCCAGAAGCAAACTGCAGCCGTTTCAGCTGCTGCTCATCCTGTTTTTTACTGGATGTCTTATCGGTATATGTCCTTTCAGCCGAAATCTTGTCATTACCATGGGAGAACATGCCATCGGCAGAAAGCTCGGAGATCTGACAAAATGGAACCAGGTGATCATGCATACGCTGGCGCTGTTCGCCACGTTTGCCGCAATCTGGTACGGTCTGTGGTATACGGAACAGGGAAAAGGTATATATACTTCGCTCAAGGATACAGTACGGCAGGCTTTCTGCGCGCGCCGTGCATGGAAGCAGCTGGCGGTACTGTTTACGCTCTATGTACTGTGCTACCTTACGGTTCTCAGAGCGGACTACAATTATGAAGATGACCTGAGACGTTTTATCTCAGGTCATAAATCATGGGTCGGCACAAGCAGGTTTGTCTCAGAAATTGCCGCAGTTTTCCTGCACACTACGTTTTATATCAGCGATATTTCCCCCTTTACGCAGCTGTACGCACTTGCAGAGCTGGCTGCGGCATCCTATATTCTTGCCTATGTTATTACGGACGGAAGGATTACAAAACGAGTGCTGTTTGCAGCAGTATGTCTTGGAATCAGTCCGTTTTACGTTGAAAACCTTGCCTATAAATTCGATTCACCATACATGGCATTCGCCATGCTGTTCGGTGTCATGCCGTTTTTATTCATAAAAAACATTAAGGCCTACGCCGCGGCCTCCGTCATCTCCCTGCTGCTGGTCTGCGCCTCATATCAGGCGGCAAACAGCGTCTATATCGTTCTGGCGATCTTTATGGCATTTATGTTCTGGCAGCAGCAGAAGCCGTGGAAGCACATAGGAATATTTGCGGCAGTCTCAATCGTCTGCTATCTGCTATCCCTGCTTTATTTTAAATACGCCCTTATGATCGACACCTTCGACAGCAAGGACATGCATGTTACGAACGGCATACTGCAGCTTATTCTGAGCAATCTGTCAGGCTACTGCACGGCGGTTGCTGAAACCTACGGCAATCTATGGATGAAGTTTTTTACCGGACTTACGTTCTGTTTGTTTCCTGTATCAGCAGCCGTCTCTGCCAAAATGCAGAAACGGAATCCTATGGCCGCCGCAGCCTTTGCCGCGGCGGTTCTTATGCTTATGCTGCTGCTGTCATTCGGCGCATATCTGGCAATCGGTAATGTCAGTTTTGTGCACCGGGCATTCATGGGATTCGACGCGCTGCTTGCCATTGCCGCAGTCTATAACATTACCGCGCTTTCCGCAGCACCCCGTCTCACCTACACTGCGGGCCTGACGCTTGCCGGATTATTCTACGGTCTTTTTATACACGTTGCAGTCACAGGCAATTTATTTCTCAAGCAGGCAAAATATGAGGATTTCCGCTACACGCTGCTCACCGGTGATCTGAGCCGGATCATTCCGGCCGACACAACCTGCTCAATCTACCTGCACGGTGTGCCGGGGGCGGCGGCAGCCGGTTATCGGGAATACATGAATTATGGTAAAAACATCGGAGGCAAGACGGCAGGCTGGACCAGCTATCTGCTTCAGTATAAAAATATGAATTTTGATTTTGCCGCCATAGAGTCCTATGACGGCGCGCTCAGCGAAGAGGAAGCAGCGGAATATGTAAAATTGCCGATGCTGCTGGATACATACTACCACACCATCTACGGGCAGGGCACTAAGTTCTATGTAGAATTAAAGAATCCGCAGGTAAAGGAGTACTGCATAGACTGAGGCATTCCTGCGGCGATCCAACCATAAGCTGCTCGCCGCAGGTTCCGTTACGCTGTTTCTTTTGACGTTGTTTCCTTTACAATGAATTTCGGCTGCCGGTTGACCGTCAGATACACCTGCCCCAGATACTTGCCAATGATTCCGAGCGACACCAGTATAAGTCCGCCCAAAATCAGCAGCAGAATAACAATCGTTGTCCAACCGGTAACATCTGCTTTGCCCATAAAGTACTGCGCAGCATATACCGCGGCAAGCACAAGGCCCGCAGCCGCAGAAAAGAAACCTATATACGAGGCAAGATTAAGCGGCATAGTGGAAAAACCGAACAACATCCGGAAAAAGACTTTTATGGACTTAATCAGTGTATAATTCGATGTTCCAAGTTCCCTGCTATGATGCTGTATGGGAATCTGCGTAATATTTCTGGTCACCTGAAAAATCAGACCGTCTATATATGGAAACAGATTTTCGAATCGTATCATCTCACGGACAATATCACCGGAAAGGATTTTGAACGGAGAAAGATAGATTTCACGCGGCTTCTGTATGGCAATCTCGCTTATTTTTCCGTTAAACCAGCTGCCGAGGTTTTTCCAAAGTTTCTGTTTTTTTTCGCCGAAATCAGCGTACACAACATCAAAGCCTTTCTGAGCCTCTTTATAGAGCTTAAGGATATCATACGGAGAATGCTGCAGATCATCGTCCATAATAACGCACCATTTTCCGCCGGCATAGTTGAGCCCCGCAAGAATTGCAGAATCCTGCCCGCAGTTTTTACGCAGGTTAATACCGATCAGCCGCTGATTTTCGGCGGCGGCTTTTTTGATTTCTTCCCAGCTGGAATCCTTTGAACAGTCATTCACCATAATCTGCTCATAGTCAATACCATCCAACGCATCAGCGATCTGCCGGGAAAGCTCCGCGACACATTCATGGCTGTTATATACGGGAATTACAATACTGATTTCTTTCATGCGCGCCCGCTGTAGAATTTTTTTACCGCATCGATCACCGCAGCCTGATCGCTGTCCGCCATGCCATAATAAAACGGCAGCCTGACAAGCCGTTCAGAAAGACTGGTAGTGAATTCATCCGCACCGTCAAAGCGGCCATATTTAATACCGGCCGCCGCCGTATGCAGGGGAACATAATGGAAAACTGCTGCAATTCCATTTTCTTTCAAATAAGCAATAAGCGCGGTTCTTTCCGCAAGGCTTTTTGTAATCATATAGAACATGTGGGCATTGTGCACGCAGTCCTGTGGTATGACGGGAAGTCTGACCAGCCCTTTCTGCTCAAGCTCCTGCAAAGCATCATGATAAACACTCCACACGTTCATGCGGAAACGCTGTATGTCATCAGCCTGCTCAAGCTGCGCCCACAGATATGCGGCGTTCAGATCGCTCGGCAGATAGCTTGAGCCGTAATCACGCCATGTGTATTTGTCAATCTGGCCGCGCAGAAACTTTGAGCGGTCGGTTCCTTTTTCACGAATAATCTCCGCGCGCTCAAAATCAGCGATTCCTGTATTTATAACAATGGCACCGCCTTCACCCATAGAAAAGTTTTTAGTCTCATGAAATGAAAGACAGCCGTAATCTCCGATCGTACCGAGCGGTTTTCCTTTATAAAAAGCACAGACTGCCTGCGCGGCGTCCTCCACCACCTTCAGGTTATGGCGCCGTGCAATATCCATGATTGTGTCCATCTCGCACGCCACGCCTGCATAGTGCACCGCACAGATTGCTTTCGTTTTCGGTGTAATAGCCCGCTCAATTTTCTGCTCGTCAATGTTCAGTGTATCCGGTCTGATATCAACAAATACGATTTTTGCGCCGCGCTGGACGAATGCATCCGCGGTAGAGCAGAAGGTAAACGACGGCATAATAACCTCATCGCCCGCCTGAATATCGCATAAAAGCGCTGCCATTTCCAAAGCGGACGTTCCGCTGGTGGTAAGCAGCACTTTGCTCGGGTTCATGCGCTCCTCAAGCCAGGCGCAGCATTTTTTTGTAAAAGCTCCGTCCCCGCAGATTTTGTGGCTTTCGATTGCCTGACGGATATACGTAAGTTCGTTGCCGGTGACCGGCGGAATGTTAAAAGGTATCATACAAAACTAACCCACCGTTTAAGTTCGTCATAGTATACAGCAAAAGCAGTATTTGTGCTATAGAAAACGATTTAACGGAAAGCACATAAATTTTCTGCATCGTCATTGTTTTTATACTGTTTTAATGCTATTGTAAGCAGACAAACACTACACACTGTCAGGAAATCTATGCAGAAAAAAAATACACTGTTTTACTTTATACTCATGCACGCAGGTTTTATTCTTTTTGCGTTCTATTCCGTTGTGGGTAAACTTGCCGCCCATGAAAAGTTTTTGTCGTCTAAATTCATCTGTCTGTACGCAGTTGTTTTTTTTATTTTGTTTGTCTATGCCATACTATGGCAGCAGGTACTAAAAGTTATCCCGCTGTCGATTGCCGCGCCGAACAAATCGATCGTTATTCTATGGGGAATTATCTACGGCAGGCTGTTCTTCGGAGAACAGATAAAGTGGAACATGATTGCAGGTGCGCTGGTCGTACTTACAGGACTGCTTGTGCTTCAGGGAGATATGAAACATGAATGAAACAGTTCTATATTCCCTGCTGATTGTACTTTCAAGTTTTATAGGAGCCATTTCTCAGCTTTTTCTTAAAAAATCAGCGCTCAAAACCTATGCAACCCTGCTACGCGAATATCTGAACCCGTTGGTCATCACCGCATACACACTCTTCTGTCTGGGCGTTTTTATTGACGTGTTTGCACTGCGGAAGGTTCCCGTATCTTTTATCCCTGTAGTGGAAACCACGAACTATATTTTTGTATTCATTCTAAGCCGGGTATTTCTAAAAGAATCCCTGTCGCTGCGAAAAATTGCAGCCATGCTCATAATCATCACGGGTATCATCATCTACGTGCTTTAGCATATGCGGCGACGTATCTATATATTCGAGGTCATATGAACTATTTTTCAAAAAAAACAACCACTATACTGCTCATCTCCACTACGATTCTGCTGATCGCAGGATGCCTGCTCGTGCTGTTTTCTAATGCATTTATACAGGCAGCCTATACCTTTTTGTCGCAGCAGGTGTTCCACCGGGAATTCTCGCTTGAAAAATGGCAGGCATCCATAGAGTCTTTCTTTATGATTCCAGCTTTTCTTGTCATCTTTGCCAATGCCTGCATCTTTTTCAAATACACGGCCAAAGTTAAAATTATTCTGCTTGCAGAGGCATTGATCGTCATCATGGTCATGATAACGTTCACCACCGCCACACGTACCATGCAGCACGTAAATTCAGACCTTGCGGCGGAGATTCTTCTGGCAAAGGAATGTGTGCTTGAAAAATCATTCTGGCCTGTCGGATGGCATTATTCTACAGAAATCAGACTGCTGAACACGCAGCTGTTCACGGCACCTGTTTTTCTGTTCACCCAGAACTGGAATACCGTAAAAACATGGCAGTCGGTGCTTTCCTGCCTGGTGCTGTTCGCAGGCATGTGGTATCTGCTGGGCCAGCTTTCGATCAGGCAGTTCTGGATCAAATTCTGGGCCGGAGTACTGAGCATCTGTCCTTGTTCGTGGATCGCATGGTATGTGGGCGCATGGGGCAACTATTACATTCCCCATGCAGCCATGTCGTTTATCTATGTTGCAACCTTTATAAAGCTTGTCTGGCGTCAGGACACACTGAGGCGCAGGCAGGCATGGAGAGTATTCTTTTTTGCATGGGCGTTCGTAAGCGGTTTTTCTACCCTGCGGTATGTGCTCAACTATGTGCTGCCGCTGCTCATAACGGTGCTTATCATGGAGCAGACGGATAAAGAAAAAAAAGCGGGCATGGAACGTCCTGCGTTCTGGCTGCATAATCCGGCAGTATTTTACAGCGTAACAGGACTGCTCTCAAGCGGTCTCGGCTATGTAGCGAATAATCTGATTCTGCGGCATTTCTATTCATTTTCCGAATGGAATTCGCTCAGTTTCAATACCATCGGCGACATTACGCTCACTGACATTCTGCGCGGCATATTGGAGCTGTTTGGTTATCAGGAAAACATTGCGGTCATGACTCCGGGAGGTGTGATCAATGTGCTTGTGTACTGTGCGCTTGCCATGCTTGCCGTGTATGTTATGCAGGTATTAAAAAAACCGCTGGAAAAACCCCGGCGCTGCATAGTGCTTTTCACCACGGTAAGCTTTTTGTTCAGCACCTTTACGTATGTCCACATGGATTATATTGCCCGCTACTATTATCCGATTCTGCTGTATGTATTTCCATGTCTTGCGATCTTTATCTCGGAGGACACGTTTACCGGTCTGAAAAAGTATTTTCTGGGCACAGTCTGGTCGGTCGTAATCGTCACTGCATCGCTCACAACCATGCAGAACCAGCTGACCACCGATGAAAACAAAGATAAATACGCGGTGGAACGTTTTCTTGAGGACAACGGCTATACATTCGGCTTTGCCACCATGTGGAATGCAAATGTGTTTACCTATCTTTCCAACGGCAAGATAGAAGTGGGCAATCTGTACAAGGCAAAGACTACGCCGGAGCATATTTATATTACGGACACCTATAAATATGACAAATGGCTTACGCCCGCACGGTACTATACGTCCGGCCATGAGGGCAAGCGGGTGTTTCTGCTGGTTGATCAGGATCAGTATCAGGTTTCGTCCGAGCTGCGTATCTTCAGCACAGGCACGCTTGTTTATAATGACGAATACTACCGGGTATATGACTACCCGTCCTTTAAGGAATTTAAGGAAAGCTTTTAATGGCACAGACGCTTTTTTCTATTATTATTTACCCGCTGTATGAAATCATCGAGCTTGTCTATGAAGTCTGTCAATTTGTATTTGATAACTGCGGTATCTCGATCATCGGAGTAAGCACAGCCATCACCCTGCTCTGCCTGCCGTTGTACGCGGTGGCGGAGCACTGGCAGCAGACGGAGCGTGAGCTGCAGGCCCGTATGAAAAATGGCATTGCACGTATCAAAGCCACGTTCTCAGGCGACGAACAGTATATGATACTGAATGCTTTTTACAGGGAGCACGGGTATCATCCTATTATGGCGCTGCGGTCCTCATTCGGACTGCTCATTCAGATACCGTTTTTTATCGCAGCCTACCAGTTTCTGTCCAATGATAAAAGCCTTGCAGGACAGTCTTTTCTTTTTATAAAAGACCTCGGCGCCCCCGATGCCATGTTCATTGTTCACGGTTTTGCAGTAAACCTGCTGCCCCTTTCCATGACGCTCATTAACATTGCGGCAGGAGCCGTATATACCAAGGGCTTTGCGGTAAAAGAAAAGCTGCAGCTCTACGGCATGGCGCTTGTATTTCTAGTAATTCTGTACAACTCGCCGTCAGGTCTGGTTCTGTACTGGACCATGAATAATGTTTTTTCGTTGATAAAGAATATCTTTTACAAACTCAAGAATCCGCTCAAAATATTTTTTATCGGCGTATGTGCCTGTGCAGCAGTCATGGACATATATCTGCTGGCGGCCGGCTTTAAATATGCATTTCTTGCAATAGCGGGTACGCTGCTTATCGGGTGCATACCGCTTATTCTGAAACTCTGGCATGCAGTACTGGTAAAAACTACAGGACCGCTTCTGCTGTCGCCGAAACTGCGTCTGACGCTCTTTGCCACGTGTGCAGTGGGGCTGTGCGTGCTTTCCGGTCTCTATATTCCCTCATCAGTCATCGCTTCCTCACCGGGAGAATTCAGCTACATTGATTCGTATGCATCCCCGCTGTTCTTTATTGCCAATGTACTGCTTCAGTCTGCAGGACTGTGTATTTTCTGGCCGCTGTGCATCTATTTTCTTTATGATAAGTACATACAGAGCGGACTTACCGTGTTTTTTGTATGCTTGCTCGCGTCATCACTGGTCTGCATATTCATCTTTCCCGGCTCTTACGGTTTTATTCTGCCCACCATGCTCTTTTCGGAGCATCCGGTCATTACGCCTTCAGCGGTACAGGCAGTACTGAACATAACGGCAGCCGCCGGAGTCTGCCTGCTGTGCATCGTTCTGCTGCGTATGCATAAAATAAGACCGCTGGCATACGCCGCCGCGTTCATCACGCTGGGCGCTGCAGGCTATGGTGGTATCAATGCAGTAAAGATACATTCTTTTTTTATTAACAATACCGAAAAAACAGAGCAGCTGAATAATATCCAGCCGATCATGCATTTTTCCAAAACAGGAAAAAACGTAGTTATGATCATGCTTGATGCGGCAACAGGGTATTATGTGGAGCCCGTTTTTGAAGAGCTTCCCGCTCTCAAAAAACAGTTCTCCGGTTTTACAGCCTTCAGCAATACCGTCTCGCTTGCAGGCCGTACGCTGCAGGGTTCACCCGCTCTGTACGGCGGCTATGAATACGGGCCGTGGGAAATGAACCGGCATCCGGAGCTTACCATGCGTGACAAGCATAATCAGGCGTTGTCGCTCCAGAGTGATTTATTCGGCAGCAATGGATTTGAAAGCATCGTGGTTGATCCCCCCTACCCGAACTATGACGAGCGCCCGCTATTTTCGTTCCTTAAGCATAGTACCGGCTATGATCTGCGCGGCCGTTATAACGATCTGTGGGCTGCCCGGCAGAACATGCAGCTTGAGCCTATAAAGAGCCGGAAAATAAAAAGAAACATGCTTTGGTACAGCGTATTCCGCATGGCGCCGAACGTTATCCGTCCTATTATATATGCCAGAGACTGGTGGCAGCCGGAATTTGACGGTGAGGACATCATCGATTTTCTGAACAACTATGCAGTGCTTGACCTGCTGCCGCAGCTCACGGACACAAAACCGGACGGCAATTTCTATATGAATCTTGACAGTGAGATTACCCACGATACTCAGTTCTGTCAGGCGCCTGATTACACGCTCGCACTGAAAGTGACCGACCGGGGGGCCAGTCCATACAAAGACAGTACCAATTTTCACAGCCAGGCGGCTGCATTCCGGCTGCTTGCAAAATGGTTCGATTATTTACGGGAACAGGGCGTCTATGACAATACCCGAATTATTATTTCCGCCGACCACGGAAGCGGGCGCGGTACAGACGTGCCGCTGTCTTCAGAAGTTCCAAAAGAATCGCATAATCCGCTGCTTATGATAAAGGATTTCAACGTGTCCGGTGACTGTACCATAGATACCGATACATTTATGTGCCATGCGGATGTTCCGCAGCTTGTATTTGATGGTATCATCGACCGGCCAGTAAATCCGGCAACCGGAAAAGAGATTAAAAAGCTTTCAACGCAGGAAAAAAACGCGCTCATGCATATTTCATTCTCCCGCTCCCACAACGTACGCGAAACCCCCGGCAACAAATTTCCCATAGACGATGATGAGTGGTATACCGTGAGGGATTCAATCTTTGATCCGGCCAACTGGAAACAGTCCATGGAAACAGGAGAACGTCCATGAGCAACCGAATCATAGCAATCAACGGCGAAAGCTGGTGCCGTCAGCTTACCGGCATCGAGCGGCTCGCCATAGAGGTGACACAGTATCTGGATGATTTAGTAAGTCCCGGGCAGATGGAGCTTGTGGTGCCTGCGAACGCACAAAATGTACCGGTCCTAAAAAATATCAGGGTGGTACGGCTGCCGCAGCATGCGGGCTTTTTTCCAAAATGGACGCAGCTGTATTTTCAGCGGTATGTACTGCTTCATCGAAGGATGAGCTTTGACTACACAAACACCTGTCCTTTTTTTGTTCCCGGCATAGAGTTCATCCACGATATTTATCAAAAGCTGTATCCCGCTGATTTTAAAACCAGGCGCGACAAGCTTGTTCATTTTTACAGCTGCCTTATGTACCGGGCCATAGCCCGCAGGGCAAAGATTGTTTTTACTGTATCTGAATATACAAAAAAGACGATTATGGATACCTACGGTACACCTGCAGAAAAAATCCGCGTAGTATACAGCGGCGTCAGTAGCTATGGAACAATACCGGAAGATGACTCAATATTTAGCCGGCTGCCGCAGCTTCGGGATGTACCATTTTTCTTTACAATCGGCAGTCTTTCAACCCGCAAGAATCTTGCATGGATAGCAAAAAACGCCGAACTGCATCCGCAGCACATGTACGCCATCTCAGGCAAAGCGCTGCCTTCGGTAGTACCGCCGGAGCTGGAAAAACTGCGGCAGCTGCCTAATGTGATTATGACCGGCTATCTGCCAGACGGACAGGTAAAGGCACTGCTCATGCACTGTAAGGCCTTTGTTATGCCGTCCTATTTTGAAGGATTCGGCCTGCCGCCGCTTGAAGCGCTTGCATGCGGAGCACCGATCATCATTTCGAACAGAACAAGCCTGCCGGAAATCTACGGCAGCTGCGCGCATTATCTTGATCCTGACGACCCGAGCACGGATCTGAATATGCTGCTCTCACAAATGACAACGCCGCCCGATGAACTGCTGAAAACATACACCTTGAAAAATACGGCACAAAGGATTTTCGATGCGATACAGCCGCTGCTGCCGTGACTTTTTCTGAAGTGCATTGTTTATTTACTGTATAAAGGATATAATAAGCTATGATTATAACACAGACACCGTTCCGCATGTCGTTTTTCGGCGGGGGTACTGACTTTGCAGGTTTTTATAATGAGCACGGCGGAGCTGTACTTTCCACAACATTCGACAAGTACTGCTATGTAACCGTGCGCCATCTGCCGCCTTTTTTTGACTATAAGACACATCTTACATATTCAAAAGAAGAAAAAGTAAATGAACTGAAGGATATCAACCATCCGGCCATCCGTAATGCCATGGAATGGCTGGATATGCACCGGCTGAGACTGACCTATGAAAGCGATCTGCCGGCCCGCAGCGGTCTGGGCACGAGCTCTTCGTTCGCAGTCGGCATGCTTTCTGCGTTTTACGCGCTTAAAGGTAAATATGCGGACAAACGGAAGCTGGCTGATGACGCCATTTATCTGGAGCGCACGCTGTGCGCCGAAGCCGGCGGCATACAAGATCAGATTGCGGCTTCGTTCGGCGGTTTTAACCGCATCAATTTTTCTAAAGACGGATATTCTGTACATCCTGTCATTATCAATCCGGAGCGTAAAAAAGTACTGAATGCAAACATGATGCTGTTCTTTACCGGTTTTTCGCGCTTTTCATCCGACATCCAGAAAACCACGGAAAAATCCATGAAGGACAAAACCCAGCAGCTCATAGCAATGTATGAGCTTGTTGATAAAGCCGAGCACATACTGACGGACAAGCATACGGATCTTGATGATTTCGGCAGGCTGCTGGATTATACCTGGCAGCTCAAGCGTGGTATTTCTTCCGGTATATCCACAGGCCCCATCGACGAGCAGTACCAGAAGGCTATGCAGGCAGGTGCGATCGGCGGCAAGCTTTTAGGAGCGGGCGGAGGCGGCTTTCTGCTGTTCTACGTGCCGAAAGAAAAGCAAGAGTCCGTCAAAAAAGCGCTCTCATCGCTGCTGTATGTTCCTTTCAGCTTTGAAAATGAAGGAACAAAAATCATCTATTATGGCCCTGAAGAATACAGCGCCGAAAACAAGGAATAGCATATGGATTATATTACACATCTTATTGAGCGTTACCCCGCTCTTTCTGTCTGCGAGCATGATATTCGTGCTGCAGCAGAACTTATTATCAGCTCATACGAGCACGGCGGAAAGCTGCTTTCCGCAGGTAACGGCGGCAGCGCCAGCGACAGCGACCATATCTGCGGGGAGCTGTTGAAAAGCTTTGTACGCAAACGTACTCCCGACCAGTCTTTCATTGACTCGCTGACGGCGATTGACGCAGTTACCGGAGCATATCTGGCGGACAAACTGCAGGGGTCGCTTCCGGCCATCGCGCTTACGAATCAAAGCGCACTTATGACCGCAAGCCTGAATGATGTGGACGGTAATGTTATGTTCGCACAGCAGGTGAACGGATACGGCAAGCCGGAGGATGTATTTCTGGGCATTACCACAAGCGGTAATTCAAAGGACGTAGTGTATGCAACCGTAGTGGCAAAGGCAAAAGGCCTTAAGACTATCGCCCTTACCGGAAATACCGGAGGCAAAATAAAGGATCTGGCAGACGTAAGCATCATTGTTCCGCAGACAGAAACCTATAAAATTCAGGAGCTGCATCTGCCGGTATACCATGCGCTTTGTCTTGAGATCGAAGCACATTTTTTCAAGGACTGACATGAAGGCAGTGATTATGGCGGGTGGAATGGGAACCCGCATAGCTTCCATCCGCAGCGATATTCCTAAGCCGATGATCGAAATCTGCGGAAAACCGATTCTGCAGTATCAGATAGAAAATCTGCGGGAATGTGGCATAACATCCATTACGCTGGTCATCGGCCATCTCGGCTCGGTTATTAAAGATTTTTTTGGAGACGGCTCACAGTTCGGCGTACAGCTTTCATATTTTGAAGAAGATCATCCGCTCGGAACGGGCGGAGCCTTGTTCAAAATGAAAGATCTTTCAGAAGATTTTCTGCTGCTGTGCGGGGATGTCATTTTTGACCTTGACTTCAACCGGTTCATTGATTTTCATAAATCGCATCATGCATGGGCAAGCCTGATGGTACATCCGAACGGCCACCCGTATGATTCATCACTGATCGAAACGGCAATAGTGCCGCCGGAGCAGGAAGGCGGCATGCCGAGCGACAGCTGCAAGGTTATCAGATGGAGTGCAAAAGAAGAACCGCGGCTGTATTACAGAAACCGGGTGAATGCAGGAATAGAAATTATTTCCCCTGCCCTGCTTGAGGAAACAAAGAAGCACTTTGTGCCGCGTCATCCTGAAACTCCGGACAAGGTTGATTTAGACCGGGATATTTTAAAGCCGAACATTGCAGGCGGCCGGATCTATGCGTATGACACCCCTGAATATATAAAGGACATGGGCACGCCCGACCGTTATTATGAGACGGAAGCAGACATTCAGAGCGGCCGGGTAAAGGCACGCAATCTGCGGCAAAAACAAAAAGCAGTGTTTTTGGATCGTGACGGTACTATCAATAAGGATGCAGGGTTTCTGACCGATATCAATGACCTTGAGCTGATTCCCGGAGCTGCTGATGCAATTAAAAAGATCAACCGCTCAGGATTCCTTGCCATAGTCGTAACGAATCAGCCGGTTATTGCCCGCGGGGAGCTTTCCTTTGAGCAGCTGCAGGAAATCAACAACAAACTGGAGACACTGCTGGGCAAAGAAGGCGCCTATATTGACGGCCTGTATTTTTGTCCGCATCATCCCGACAAAGGGTTTGCCGGAGAGCGTCCTGCCTATAAAACTGTATGCTCCTGCCGGAAGCCCGAGCCGGGCCTGCTGCTCAAGGCGGCAAAAGACTTTAACATTGATTTGAGTGAATCATACATGATCGGCGACAGCAGCAGGGACGTACAGGCCGGACATACTGCAGGCTGCAGGCAGAACATACTGCTTCATGACGGCCTTACACTTTCGAATTGTATAGACGGGCTTTTAAACGCATAGGAATTAATTGATGGCAGATTTTTTTTATACGATCATTATCTATCCCCTGTATACGCTCATCGAGTGTATATTCATTTTTTTTAAGAAAGTAACACCGAATCTAGGCTTTGCCGTTATCGGCGTAAGCCTTGGTATAACGCTTTTATGCCTGCCGCTGTACGCGGTAGCCGAAAAATGGCAGGAGATAGAGCGTAACAAAGAAAAATCAATGAAACGGCAGCTGGAGCGGATTAAAAGCACCTTTACGGGTGATGAACGTTACATGATGACAACCGCCTTCTATAAGGAGTGCAGCTACAGCCCGATCATGGCGCTGAGATCTTCATTCGGTCTGCTTATACAGATACCGTTTTTTCTTGCAGCATATAATTTTCTGTCAAACCTGCCGTCCTTGCAGAACAGTTCATTCTTCTTTATAAAAAATATGGGTGCCCCGGATGCATTGTTCTCGATAGGCTCTTTTACCGTGAACATTCTGCCGGTTCTTATGACTGCCATCAACATAGCGGCAGGCGCGGTCTATACAAAGGGCTTTCCCATTAAAGAGAAAATTCAGATTTACGGCATGGCGCTCATTTTTCTGGTGATATTATACAACTCACCGGCAGGTCTGGTTCTGTACTGGACCATGAACAACGTGTTTTCGCTGATTAAAAATATTTTCTATAAGCTTAAGAATCCGCTAAAAACATTCTGGATCTGCTGCTGTACATTGCTGGTACCGGCTACGGTCTATATTTTTCTGTATGCCGATACAAAACTGCCGAATAAAATATTCTTTGCTATTTTTTCTCTGCTGGTATTTCTGCTTCCTGTATGCGGCCGTGCCGCAGGAACCTATATGCGCCCGGTACTTTCATTTCTGGAAGCACACAAAAAACGCAGATTCTTTTTATTCTTTATATCATGTCTTGCGCTGTTCACCCTTACAGGGGCCGGTATTTCTTCAAACCTCATCGCGTCTTCTCCAGTAGAATTCATCGACATCGGAAGCCATGCAAACCCGCTGTATTTTATAGCAAACACGACAGTACAGTCGGCAGGAGTCTTTCTTTTCTGGACGCTTTGCATTTATTTTTTATTTAATGAGGGCATTCAAAGCATTCTTGCCATACTCATGTGCTTTCTTTCATATGCGGCGCTTTTGAACGCATATATTTTTATTCTGCCGTACGGTGATTTTTCCACGGCACTTGTATTTCTGAGCCAGGCAAATTTCAAGACCTTTGCACCGGTATCATTCATTAATCTGGCGGCAATTCTGCTGCTGGCAGCACTGCTGCCGCATCTGATACTGATAAAAAAAGGTGCGGTTATCCGGTCTGTATCAAGCATACTTGTTCTTGCAATCAGCGGACTTTCTGCCGTTAATATTTTTACTATTCAAAAAAAATATATCGACTATAAAACTACTTTCACCAAGACTTCGCTGACAAAAGTAGAACCGATATACCGTCTTTCAGCGAACCATGAGAACGTCATACTCCTTATGCTTGACCGGGGCCAGACGCAGTACATACCGGAAATGATCAAGGAAGCACCGGAGCTTGCAGACATATTCTCAGGTTTTACATACTATAACAACGTGCTGTCATTCAACGGACACACGCTGCAGGGGTCTCCTGGACTGTACGGCGGCTATGAATACACACCTGCAGGTATGAACAGCAGACCGCAGGTTCCGATGGTAACAAAGCACAACGAAGCGCTGCTTTTACTACCGCGCATCTTTACGGAAACGAAAGGATTCACTGCTGATATTTCAGACCCGTCATGGGCTAACTATCAGCATTATACAGATTTAAGTATTATCAAGAACTATCCGGCCATACGGGGGCATCAGGTGATGGGTGCCTATAATTCATTGTGGAGCCGGGCACAAGGCGGAACAGAAATCCCCGATGATACGGAAAAGATATTAAAGCGCAACCTGCTGTTCTTCAGTTTTTTCAGAAGCGCACCCATCTGTTTCAGAAAATTAATTTACAAAGAAGGGTATTATTGGAACTCGGACAATACCAGTGACAGTGCCCGGCTTGTCATAGACAGCTATGCCCCTCTCTACTTTTTACAGGATCTTTGCAAAATTTCTGATACTGATTCAGGCAGCTTTGTCTACATGAGCAACGAGCTTACGCACGAGGACATGTTCATGCAGGCACCGCAATATGAGCCGGTCCGACAGGTCACTGACTTCGGGACCTCCGCATTCAGAAAAGACCCGCAGTACCACACCGCAATGGCAACCTTTAAGCTGCTGGGCAGATGGTTTACCTATTTAAAAGAACAGGGTATTTATGACAATACGCGTATAATTCTTGTTTCCGATCACGGCAGCAAGGCAACTGAATCGGTTTTTGAAAAAGATGATGAGCTTGATCATAAGATTCACGGCTATAAGTATTATGGCAGAGGTCATTACCATTGTCTTCTCATGTTCAAAGATTTTAATGCCTCAGAACCGTTACGGCGTGATGACACATTCATGACAAATGCGGATGTACCGTCGTTGCTGCTGAAAGGTCTGGTAGACAACCCGGTGAATCCTTTTACACAAAAAACGATTCCGCTCGATACTACCCCCTTAAAAGCAGGCGGCGTATATATTTCCGCCAGTGATGCCCACCAGCCGGAGTATAATACGAAGTATACATACTCAATAAAAGACAGTGAATGGTGGCATGTACAGGATGATATATTCAAGCGTGAAAACTGGAGTCAGAAAGTACCGGAGCTGCCGAAAGAGTAACGGCGCGTGTAACGGAATACGATTTATTGACTTTATATAATAATTAGCTATTATAATAGAGGTATTCATGACAACGTTTTTATATACGATCATCATTTATCCGCTGATACAGATAATTGAATTTGTATTCATGCTGTTTAATGATGTATTTAAAAAACCGGGGATCGCGGTGATCGGCGTAAGCTTCGGTGTATCACTCTTATGTCTTCCACTGTATATCGTTGCGGAACGCTGGCAGCAGGTTCAAAGAGATATTGAAAAAACGCTTGCTCCGGGGATGCAGCGAATCAAGCAGACATTTTCCGGTGATGAGCAGTACATGATTCTGACAACCTTCTATAAAGAGCATCACTACCACCCTCTTATGGCACTGCGCTCATCCTTTGGTCTGCTCATTCAGGTACCTTTTTTTATAGCAGCCTATTCTTTTCTTTCGGCGCTGCCTGCATTGCAGGGGCAGAGCTTTATGTTCATCAAGGACATGGGCAAGCCTGATGCGCTGTTTACAATCGGTTCGTTTCAAATAAACATACTGCCAGTTGCCATGACGGTCATCAACATCATTGCGGGTGCTATCTACACCAAAGGCTTCAAGCTGAAGGATAAAATACAGATTTATGGCATGGCACTGGTGTTTCTGGTCATTCTGTACACATCCCCTTCCGGACTCGTACTGTACTGGACCATGAACAATGTATTTTCTCTGGTAAAAAATGTGTTCTACAAAATACGGCGTCCGCTGCTTGTTCTGTATGTGCTCATGGCGGTGTGTGTGGCCGGAATGGACTACTACGTGCTGTTTATTCATCAAGGCCTGAACCACAAGCGTATACTGCTTGCCGTGGCAGCATCATCGTTGCTGCTGATTCCGCTGCTGGTAAAAGCTGTACAAAAGCTTCTTTCCACCGTATTTCAGCCGCTGGTCAAAAATTCACGGACCCGTTTTATTGTATTCATCTGTTCCGCCGCAGCACTCTGCCTGCTGGCAGGATTTGTCATACCGTCCTATGTGATCAACTCTTCCGCCGTAGAATTTGCGGATATCGACGGCCATGGCTCACCGCTGTATTTCCTGTATATTTCTACGCTGCAGATGTTCGGTCTGCTCGTTTTCTGGCCGGTCTGCGTGTATTTTCTGTTTCATGCAAGAATACAGACGCTGCTGGCAGTCTTTATGCCGGTCATTCTGCTTGCATCGCTCGTAAATGCTTTTGTTTTTTCCGGAGACTACGGGACGCTGTCACGGCTTATTACTTTTTCACAGTCAGTATCCGTAGCTTCTGCAGGAACTGTAATACAAAACCTGCTGCTGGTACTTGTTGCAATCATTGTTCCTGTACTGCTTCTAAAGCTGAACAGGCCTGCGGTACTCAGTACACTGGTCACCATCATACTTCTGGCAGAAGCAGGTATTACAGCCGTGCACACTGCGCAGATCCATGGAGCATATAGGGAATATCGTAAAACAGTTGCCGGTGGTATTACGGAGCAGGATTCCCTTACCCCGCTCTATCATCTTTCAAAAACCGGTAAGAATGTAATTGTAGTCATGTTCGACCGGGCGGAGAATGCCTATGTGGAACCCATATTCAATGCGCATCCCGAACTGTATGACATATATACCGGATTTACATTCTACCGCAATGTTGTTTCTTATAACGCCTGGACGCTCATGGGATCCCCCGGTTTATACGGCGGTTATGAATACGTGCCTGTCGAGATGAATAAACGGGATACTGAAAAACTGGTGGACAAGCACAATGAAGCGCTGCTCACCATGCCGCGTGTCTTTACGGAACAGGCAGACTTCAAAGCATATGTTTCAGACTTAAGCTGGGCAAACTACAGCTGGATTGCAGACATGAAGATCTGTGATCCCTACGAAAAAATCACCGGTTTCAATACGGAGCGCCGGTTCTCAAGTCTCTGGGTAAAAGAAAATCCTGATAAAGTCAGGCCGAATACTACAAGCAGCGCAATCAAGCGTAATCTTGTATGGTTCAGTCTGTTTAAATCGCTGCCGGTAGTTATGCGTGACAGCATCTATGATGATGGTAACTGGTGGGCGTCAGATTCTCAGTCCTCGGATATTATGGAATTCATCGATTATTATTCCGCGGTGGACTATCTTCCGAGGCTTACGGATTTTTCATGCGGGTCAAATGCATTTCTGCTCATTGTTAATGAGCTTACGCACTCAGGTCAGCGGCTGCAGGCCCCTGACTATGTGCCGACCATCAATGTTACCAGGCACGGCCCGCTTACGTACAGCAGCGTAGACGGAAATATTGCGGCGTACAAGCGGTTCGGAGAATTCATCCAGTACCTGAAAGATAACGGATGCTATGACAACACAAAGATTATTCTGGTGAGCGACCACGGCATAGGCTCGGGCGATGGAAAAAAACTTGATTTCCCCGCCGACTGGCCGATGAGCTATAACACCGACCATCTGCATCCGATTCTGTTTTACAAGGATTTTAATGCATCCGGCAAGATGCAGATAAACAATGATTTCATGACTAATGCTGACGTACCGTCGCTTGCATTCCAAGGGGTGATTGATCACCCGGTGAATCCAGCGACCGGAAAGGAAATATCAGTCGTTCCGCCGTCACAGAAAAAAGCCTCGGGCATCACCATCAGCCATAACTGGCGGCCGGGCTCTAACAATGCAAACACCTACCGGGTACCAGATGAAGATTGGTACACCGTGTCAGAAAACATATTTGACGCCAAAAACTGGCACAAAGGAATACACTAATGAGCAGTATTTTTCTTTACATTGATCCCGGTACGGGAAGCATGCTTTTTTCCATCCTCATCGGAGCTGCGGCTACATTATTTTTTCTTGCAAAGGCCGCAATCTTAAAAGCAAAAGTTATTTTCTCCGGGAAAAAAAGCGGCGTTGCTTTGGATGCATCCTACAAGCCGTATGTTATCTACTGCGAGGGTAAGCAGTACTGGAATGTATTCAAGCCTGTCGTAGATGAATTTGAACGGCGCGGCATACGGCTCGCCTACTTTACCTCTGCAAAGGATGATCCGGTCTTTGACAAAACATACCAGTATGTAAAGCCCGAGTTCATCGGAGAAGGCAATGCGGCGTTTGCAAAGCTGAACCTGCTCAGCGCAGGAATCGTCCTTATGACTACACCGGGCCTGCAGGTATATCAGCTGAAACGAAGCAGGAACGTAAAGCATTACAGCCATGTGCTGCATATGCCTAACGATGCCACGACCTACCGTCTTTTCGGCCTGGACTTTTTTGATTCTGTCCTGCTCACCGGAGATTATCAGAAAAATGATCTGCGCATACTGGAAAAGCAGCGGAACATACCTGAAAAACAGCTGGTCACCGTCGGATGCTCCTATCTTGATGTACTTGCAGAAAAAATGGCGGCCGTCCCGGAAGAAAGCGATCATCCGTTCACGGTTCTGGTATCCCCGTCATGGGGCAATGTAGGTGTACTGAAACGCTACGGAGAGCGGCTGCTTGACCCGCTTGTAAAAACCGGATGGCGGATTATTGTGCGGCCGCATCCCCAGTCAAAAAAATCAGAGCAGGATATGCTGCAGCGGCTGGAAGCTCGTTATAAAGATAATGCGAATCTGGTGTGGGACTACGAGCGCGACAATATCTATTCCATGAAAAAAGCAGATATCATGATTTCTGATTTTTCAGGCATCATCTTTGACTATACATTCTTGTGCAACAAGCCGGTCATGTATGTAAGTACGGATATGGATCTGCGGCCTTATGACGCATATGATCTTGATCATGAATTATGGCAGTTCCAGATTCTGAAAGAGATGGGCATCAAGCTTGATGAATCACAGTTTGATACAATCAAGCAGGTTATTACAGCTGCAAGCGACAGTCCGGAGCTTGCAGCCGCCCGAAAGAAAGCAAAAGAAACGGCATGGATGCACATCGGCCATGCCGGCAAGAATATTACAGACTTTATGGTCAGTACCGTACAGTCTTCAACAGGAAATCAGGAGGTAACACAATGAGCGGAACAAAGAAAACTGTTTATCTGGGAATAACAGCAGATATTATTCATCCCGGCATTATAAATATCATCAATGAGGGTGCAAAGCACGGAGAGCTTATTATCGGACTTCTGACCGATTCAGCAATAGTCTCTCATAAACGCCTGCCCTATCTGACCTATGAGCAGCGCAAAGCCGTGGTCGAAAACATTAAAGGCGTGTCAAAGGTCGTACCGCAGGAAGAATGGAGCTATGTTCCTAACCTGCTCAAATACAAACCTGACTATATTATCCACGGAGATGACTGGAAGACAAACTATCTGAGTAAAATCCGTGAGGATGTATATGCCGTAATGAAAGAGCTCGGCGGCGAAGTCATTGAAATTCCTTATACCCAGGGTATAAATTCTACGGCGCTTGCCCATGACGCGACAGCAATCGGCACAACTCCTGATGTCCGTCTGAAGTCTCTGCGCAGACTGCTGGCTGCAAAGCCGGTTGTGCGGATTATGGAAGCGCACTCAGGACTGAGCGGTCTGATCATAGAAAATGCCAGCATCACAAAAGACGATGGTATCCATCAGTTTGACGGCATGTGGTCATCTTCACTCACCGATTCTACGGATAAAGGTAAGCCGGATATTGAGGCGGTTGATCTGACTACCCGTCTGCAAAGTCTTACCGATATTCTGGAATGTACCACCAAACCGATCATCTATGACGGAGATACCGGCGGCATACCGGAGCACTTTGTATTCACCGTTCGTACATTGGAGCGCAACGGCATCAGCGCAGTCATCATCGAGGATAAAGTCGGCCTCAAAAAGAATTCGCTGTTTGGTACTGAGGTCAAACAGGAGCTTGCTTCAACAGAAGAATTCTGCCATAAAATTGCGGAGGGCAAAAAAGCGCAGGTCACTCAGGACTTTATGATTATTGCACGTATCGAAGAGATCATCGCCGGCCGCAGCGTGGATGAAGCGCTTGACAAGGCATTTGCATGCGTCAAAGCCGGTGCAGACGGTATTATGATCCACAGCAAGGATAAATCTGGAATGGATATCAAAGAGTTCTGCGAACGGTTCCGTAAAGAATACAAAAACATTCCGCTTGTACTGGTTCCCACTACATACAATCAGTTCACCGAAAAAGAACTTGCCGCATGGGGCGCGAACATTATTATTTATGCAAACCACATGCTGCGCGCAGCATATCCGGCCATGAAAAAATGTGCGGAGACTATTCTGCAGACAGAACGGTCTCTTGAAGTAAATGACATGTGTATGCCTATCAAACAGATCCTGGAACTGATTCCGGGCGGAAAATAATGGCAGCACAATAAGAAAGC
>CACZQF010000138.1 GCA_902783245.1 uncultured Spirochaetaceae bacterium
AGAACTCATAAACCACCGGCCGCCCGCCCCGAAAACCATCGACCCGACCTTGGTCGGGCCAAAATGGCAGCAAACTGCCAGAACTCATAAACCACCGGCCGCCCGCTGCCTCGTGCTTTACCTTTCCCGCCTATTAAGGTATAGTTTAGTATAAGACATTTTAAAAACGTATCCGACGGTTTTTGAAATGCTTTGTATATCCGATGCTTGGAGGCATACGTAATATGATTAAAACTGTAAAAGATGTTGATCTTAAAGGCAAGCGCATTATCATGCGCGTTGATTTCAACGTACCTATGAAGGACGGCGTTGTGCAGGATGATACCCGCATCATGGCGGCGCTTCCTACGATTACATATATCCTTGAGCAGAAGCCCAGAAGCCTGGTGCTCATGAGCCATCTGGGAGATCCCAACAAAGACGTGAAGAAAGCCGCCGAAAAGGCTGAGAAAGCCGGCAAGCCCTTTACCGATGCCGATAAAGAGAAATTCATCAACGGCAAAAACCGTATGGCTCCCGTTGCCGCATATCTGGAAAAAAAGCTCGGCAGCAAAGTTGTATTCCTTCCCGATGCACTGGGACAGAAAGCCGCGATCGACAGCCTGCCCGAGGGCGCCGTGGCCATGCTTGAGAACGTCCGCTTCCACAAAGAAGAGACTGCAAAGACCGCAGAGGAGCGCGAGCCCATGGCAAAAGAGCTTGCCACCTACGGCGATATCTTTGTAAACGATGCGTTCGGTACCGCACACCGCGATCAGGCCTCTACGGCAACCATCGCCAAATTTATGTCAGCGCAGCCTGTGGGCGGCTTCCTTATGGAAAAAGAGGTGAAGTACCTTGAGCCGATGCTCAAAGACCCGCCCAAGCCCATGATCGCCATCATCGGCGGTGCAAAAGTTTCTTCAAAGATCGCCGTTCTGAACAGCCTGCTGAAAAATGCCTCCGCGCTGGTTATCGGCGGCGCAATGGCCTATACCTTCCTGAAGGTACAGGGACACACCGTAGGCAAGTCTCTTGTTGAGGATGATTTCCTGGATACGGCAAAAAAACTGCTTGACGATGCCAAGGCAAAGAACGTAAAGATTATCCTGCCGGTTGACCATGTCGGCGCAACTGAGTTCAAAGGCGATGCAGCTCCTGTAGCTGTTGAAGGCGTGGATATTCCCGACAACCTGATTGCCCTTGACGTAGGTCCCAAGACGCTTGAGCTGTATAAAGAAGCCATCGGCAGCGCAAAGTCAATCGTATGGAACGGCCCGGTCGGCATGTTCGAATACGATAACTTTGCAAAGGGAACCGAGACGGTTGCCAAGCTGGTTGCAGAGGCTACCGGCCGCGGTGCCATGACCGTAGTAGGCGGCGGTGATTCCGTTGCTGCCGTAAACAAATTCAACCTGGCTTCAAAAATGAGCCACGTTTCTACCGGCGGCGGCGCTTCCCTTGAATTCCTTGAGGGCAAGACACTTCCCGGTATCGCCATTCTGGCTACAAAATAAAACGCAGACTTCCTCGGAAAGCCACGAAAGTGGGTTTTCCGAGGTGACCTAAATAAGGAACATGATAAAAAGTACATTCATGTACTTTTTATCATGGGCGCTTGCATTCTAAAGCCTGCAAGCGCTGTCCGCGCCATCCATGGCGCGCGGCTGCCGCCGTGGCTTTAAAGGAGTTAATACAAATGGCAAGAACACATTATATTGCTGGAAACTGGAAAATGAACACAAACCGGGACGAGGCTGTAAAACTGGCTGAGGACCTGGTGAAAGAGCTGAAAGGCAAGCCGAATAAGTACATGATCGGCGTACCGTTCGTGTACCTTGGCGCGGTTGCCAAAGTAGTGAAGGGCAGCAACATTCTGCTCGGCGCTCAGGATATGGCCGCCACCGGCAACGGTGCCCACACCGGCGAAGTTTCCGCTGAAATGCTTAAAGATATCGGCGTACAGTCCGTCATTCTCGGACATTCAGAGCGCCGTCATGAAATCGGTGAAAGCGATGAGCTTATCAACAAAAAAGTGCGCCGCGCGCTTGATCAGGGACTGGAAGTAGTGCTTTGTATCGGTGAGCTGCTCAGCGACCGCGAGGCTGGCAATGCGGAGCAGGTATGCGCATTCCAGCTGTCAGCTGATCTGTGCGGCGTTACCGAAGAGCAGATGGCACGCGTAACCATCGCCTATGAGCCTGTATGGGCAATCGGTACCGGCAAGACTGCCACTCCGGCTGATGCCGAGGCGATCCACAAATTCTGCCGCAACTACATTGCCAAGCTGTACAACCAGAAGGTTGCCGACAATGTGATCATCCAGTACGGCGGCTCAATGAAAGCTTCTAACGCTGCCGAACTGCTTGCGCAGCCCGATATCGACGGCGGCCTGATCGGCGGTGCTTCACTGAAAGCAGAGACATTCGTACCGATCTGCGTGCTGTAATGCAGCGGCTCCCTCGAAAACGCCGCAAAAGCGGATTTTTTCGAGGTGCTCTGAATACAGTTTTTTACACACGGATGCCCGTTCCTCATGCAGGACGGGCATTTTTTTATGTGAACCTCGAAAAACTTCCAGCATCAAAGATGCCGGCATCTTTGATGCCAGCTCGTAGATGTCCTTCTCATGTCCGGCGCCTGCCTATGTACGGGCCGGACCCTTGCTCCGGTTCCGGCCCTGCCGATTTTACAAGCCGGTGATGCCTTAGTGCCGTACTTCCAGTACCGGGGCGCAGATGCGCTCTATTTCTGCAAGCTCTGATTCGGTAAAATCCGTATGTCCAACGATTTTACAGTTGTCCGTGATCTGCTCCGGGCGTGACGCGCCGATCAGCACGCTGGTCACCTTGCCGTCGCGCAGAATCCAGCTCAGCGCCATCTGCGCAAGGCTTTGTCCGCGGGAGGCGGCCAGCTCGTTCAGCCGTGCGGCGGCCTGTACGCGCTCCGGAGTAACGGCGCTTTCTTTCAGAAAGCGGCCGTCGCGCCTGATGCGGCTGTCGTCAGGAATACCGTGCAGATATTTGTTGGTGAGCAGCCCCTGTGCGAGCGGTGAGAACGCTATTATGCCGAGGCCGTTTTCGGCGCAGCAGTCCTTGAATCCGTTTGTTTCTATGGTCCGCTCAAAAAGCGAATACCTGTTCTGGTTGATTACGAACGGTGTATGCAGCTCTTTAAGTATGGCGACGGCTTTTTTCAGCTGCTCCGGGCGGTAGTTAGAAAGTCCTGCGTACAGCGCTTTTCCGCTCCGTACGATCTGATCAAGCGCGCACATGGTTTCTTCTATGCAGGTGTCATCATCGGGCCGATGGTGATAGAAAATGTCCACGTACTCAAGCCCCAGCCGCCTGAGGCTCTGGTCCAGGCTTGCGATCAGGTATTTACGGGAACCGTGGTCACCGTAGGGGCCCGGCCACATGGGATAGCCTGCCTTGGTGGAGATGATCAGCTCGTCACGGTAGGATTTCATCTCCTGATTGATGATGCGTCCCGCGTTTTCCTCTGCGGTACCGGCTTCGGGGCCGTAGTTGTTGGCCAGGTCAAAGTGCGTGATACCGTTATCAAACGCCGTAAAGCACATGGCCTTCATGGTGTCGTACACGTCTTTACTGCCGAAATTGTGCCAGAATCCCAGCGATACCGCCGGCAGTAGCAGTCCGCTTGTGCCGCAGCGGTTATACTGCATTGCCTGATAGCGGTCTTTGTGTGCTTGGTACATGGTGTCCCTCCTTTTTCTGCTCATTGTACATGAGGTTCTGCAGAATTTGAAGCCTGCCGCAGAACGCCGCAGGCTTTACCGGTGGTCAATGACTTGGGTGTACACCTTCCAAAAACGGAAGGGCGTAATAGAGGATATGCCAACTTTGCTTATCACGGAAACGTAATTCAGCAATAATTGTATTTTTTTCTAAGCTGCAGCCCCTTTATTATGTACAGGCTGGAATAGAGGTACTCTAAATTAAGACATACGGCTTAATCATGTCTCTAGCTTTTTGTCCATTTCCTTGCAAGCTGTTTCTATCTATACCTTATTATTTTTGTACTTTATTTATTCTTAACTTTACTTTTATCAATTCTTTGTTTACATACGTTCCGGTGAAAACATGCTGAGCATTACGCTGACCGCAGTACATCAGCAGAGTACTATACCCACGGTAACTATATATGTTTCAGCAGGCGGCAGCGATAGTAACGGAGACGGTACAACCTCTGCAACTGCATACGCCAGTATAGACCGGGCGGCGCAGGATATGACGGATGCTGCGATGGTATACATCGTATATATTGACGGTCAGCTTTCCGATGCGCAGCAGCTTCCTTCCAGTATTACTGCGGCTGCCGTTACGCTTACCGGGGCAAACGGGCTTAATGCCGCGGGAGAACCGCAGGATGCCATAGACCGTGCACTGACCTCCGCTTCCGACAGCGGTACTGCACTCAGTATAGAAGCTGACGTACCGGTAACAATTACGAATCTAAAGA
>CACZQF010000139.1 GCA_902783245.1 uncultured Spirochaetaceae bacterium
ATTTGCGCTTGCTCCACTGTAGTCGCCTGTTGGTTGCAGATTGACCGGGAAAATTAATCAGTTATAATGCATACAAGCGATGTATGAGGATGGCATTGGTTGCAGATTGACCGGGAAAATTAATCAGTTATAATGCATCCAAGCGCTATATGAGGACGGCGTCGGTTGCAGATTGACCGGGAAAATTAATCAGTTATAATATCAGCAACCAGCTTATTAATAGTACTATCGTTGCAGATTGACCGGGAAAATTAATCAGTTATAATCCGTCTGAGATAATCCTATTTTATGTAAAGAAATGGATTGTGTCGGACGGATTTTTTTTATGGCAGAGTCAGAACAAAAGCAGCTGCTGAGGCGACTTTTTTTCAAGTTTTTCACATGCGCTGTAGCTAAGAATATTTTCATACTGCTTGTCCGTTATGGTAATAATATCAACTTTACCTTGCGGCGGCAAGTTCTGCTGTATCAGACGGTAGTATTTTTCACAGGCATCTTTGCCGGAAAGCAGCTTGGTATAGCTTGAGTATTGTACCATTGCAAAGCCGTGGTCCAGCAGAAAATTTCTAAAGGCGGCGGCTTCTTTTCGTTCTTTTTTTTCAACGACCGGCAGGTCAAACAGAACAAGCATCCACATAAGCTCATACCTGTTCAGCTCCGGATATGTCATACGCATCTCCTGTCCATGAAGGCACTGCAATGACCGGTTTTCCTTCCTCCAATGCATGTACATACGAGGCCGTTAAATATTGCATACTTTGAAAAGCGGGTGAATCGCCTTCGATTGTATGAACCTTTATCCATAATGTTTCCGTCAGCTTAGTCTTATATTCCGGCGTCAATTCTGAGCTGTCGTTTATTCCGAGCTGAAATACAGTACAGTCCACCATCGGACGATAGATTTCAAACAGGTCGTCCGCAAGGCAGAACTGGTTTAAATAGTTGTCGTGGTGCAGTCCTAAAGCAGGAAGCAGTCCGCTTGCACATACGGCACGGGCCATGGAAGCGCGCATGACCGCATAGCCGTAGTTTAAAAATGTATTGATACCCGGAAGGTTCCTGTCACGGATAAAGTCTTTACCGAACAGCGCTTTCCAGTACATCCGTGCGGCATAAGCTTCCCGATTGTCCGGATCCCCGGACTTTACCATTTTGGCAATCTTTTCAATCAGTCCTGCTTTCTGAGCTTTTCCGCAGAGTTTTAAATTGGTTGCCTGATGTTTTATTTTTTGTATGACAATCTGCTGCCATACACGCTTTTTAAACGGAGCAGAAGCCGCGATTTGTGTTTTGAGTATTTTTGCAAATACATAATGGGAATACACCGGCAGCACCATACTCTGCGGGATGTATTTTTTCCCGCAAAGTATGGTGACGCATCCACGCTCAGCAAGGGCGTTTAAAATGTTTTTTGAAAAGGAGACGCTTTGGGCTGACAGCAAAAGCACCCCGATATCGTCAAGCGGAACTTTCCCCAGTTCTTCCGAACCGTGCTGAATGACGATAAAGCCGCGTTTAAGAGACAGATAACGATTTTCTTCGTAAATCTCCAGAACTCTGCCCAGCATACTTTAAATATCGGCATGCCGGGCAGAATTGCCATTACTTTCTGAACACCCGTCCGATCGGATTCACCGTGATGAACCGCGCCTGCTTTTCGCCAAACAAAATGTTGACAGAAATATAATTCTGCCCTTTTTTCTGTTTCCAGCAACGCTCTAGCTGCATGTCATTTGTTGTGATAATCCAGTCTGCGCAATCTGTAACAGCAGACACAGGACGGATATCTAGTTTATTTTGCGTTGCAGAAAAACCTGCCACCCTGCATTTGTACCATTGGTCGCTGTCACAGAATTCCAGATAGTCGTCTTTATGCAGAATTCCCAGATTCTTTGCGGCCGGATGCGGCGGCCTTACAGCGCTGGCTTTTGGTTTGTTGTCTTTTCCTACTTCAGTCCTTCGGATATACTGCGCCTCATACGTTGCCCTGATGCCGTCTTTTTTCGGGGGTATCTGCCAGATGATGGCGGCAAAGTAGTCTTCCGG
>CACZQF010000140.1 GCA_902783245.1 uncultured Spirochaetaceae bacterium
AAAGAACCCTGTCAGCTTTGTCAGTTCAATGACCTTTTCAACAGAACCATGCACATTGGTGATGGACAGCTGCAGGTTCAATTTTTTTAGAGTTGAGCAGATAAAAAGCAGTGCGCCGATACCTGATGAGTCAATGTAGTCAACGTGCTCAAGATTAATGACGAACTGCTTAACGTCTTTTTCAAGCATTTTTGTTACCAGCTCTTTCAGCTTATAGGAATTGTATAAATCCATTTCGCCGATAACATCAATAATGAAAATTTCCTCTGTTTTCCTGATCTTAAGCTCCATATAATTATTGTACCATTGAAAAAATGAGCGGTCAAGAAAAGATCATTCAGATGCGTATATGTACGTATGCGGGGGAAGGAGTACACCGCCGGTTGTTTTTACGATACGTGCGGCTGCCGGCGGTGTGTTTCTACGGTTTTACAGTCTGCTGCGATGATGTACCGGTTCCGGCCTTGAGCATAAGACGCTTGATTTTATTCATGATCCGTCTGCCGATGGTTGAGCCGTATTTTTTAGAAAAATCGTCGGCCACTACCGCAAGGCTGTAGTCAGCGCCGAATTTCTGCTTGAGCTCATCCCAGTATTTTATAAGCCAGACATATAAATCGCTTTTTGTATTGCGCGGGAAGATCCGCATGATATGCTTGCGCTCTATCATGTCGATGACCGGCATGTATACAGTGCGGTACCATGAGATGATGGCATCAGTCATGCTTATTTCTTCGGTTTGTTTTTGATTTATATAGTATTTATGGGTCAGAATATGATTGTATATAACGTCATACTGTCCCGGCTTGGAAAAATCCAGGCACCAGTCGTCCGTTATGTCTCCATAATTCGTTTCAAAATAAAATGTCCGCTTTTCGTATGAAAGCACCTGCTTGATCATATACTTCAGGGATTTGCCGGGCTTGAGCTTTATTTCACTTTTTAAGCTCACCACCTCTGCGTCGATGTATTCTACGCCCTGCGATTTTGCTACGGACACGCGGTGGTTGCCGTCACGGACAAAATACAGTCCCCCGAGCTCGTAGACCGTTATCGGCGGCAGGATAATGTCCTGCAGCCGTGCCCGGTCTATGCTTTCCCATCTTGCTTTCAGGTGCAGGCTTTTAGGAAAAAACTCGTTGTCAAAATCGCCGAACCGGTCTTCTGAGCCGACGATACTGGTGATGGGGATTGTTTTGACTCCCTCGTAGCTTTCGTTCTTAGGTTTGAGAAGTTTTTTTATGTCTGAAAAAGATATGAGTGATGCTTCCTCTGGATTAAGAAGGTGCTGGACCTCATGAAACAGGGCTTTGTTGAATGCTTTTGCAAAATCCTGCTCAACTTCTGAACTTGACATGTTTTTTTTGTCCTTATGAAGGAATTTCAATAATATAATAGCCGAATGCGTTGACGATAGTTGTGCTGCCTTTTACAGTGACACGTTCGGCCCGCAGGTCATACAAGTGGATGTGCCCGTGCACCACCCATGCAGGCATGAACTTTTCAATGAAAGTGTTGAAACATTCAAATCCTTGATGGCAAGGATCCTCCTGGTCGTGAATGTGCCGCGGCGGCGCGTGGGTTAAAAAAATATCCAGATAGCGGCCGTATTTAAGCTTGTTTGCAATCAAATGCGGCCACATCATCAAAAGCTTGTGCCGCATCTGCTGCTCGGTGTACTGGTTGAGTCCGTTGTTATACCGCTTTGAGCCGGAGATTCCGGCCAGCAGCAGCGGTCTGGTTTTTCCTGTGGCAGGATCTGTAATCTGCAGCTCCTGTGCCCGGTGCGTCCTGAATCCCAGATATTCAGCGCCATGGCAATGGTTTATGCTTGTTTCCGCTGCATAAGAATGCGCGGGAACGGAAATAAGCGTAGGATGCTTATGGTAGAAATTGAATTCCCCGAGATTATGGTTGCCGAACACAAAGTATGCAGGCTTGTTGAGCGTGGTAACGATGAAATCAATATAATCCATGGGCAGATCGCCGGCGCACAGTATGGCATCTATGTCGCTGAAACGCTTTTTTGCGGTCGTGCTGTAGACAGCTGGATCAATCTGATCTGAAACACAGAGCAGCTTCATGTATTATGCACCTGCTGATAACGATGCTTCCAGTTTGGTTTTATTAATAAGCTCAATAGGTCTGTTTTCTGCAAAGACTACGGCAGGGCGGGTGAAGCCGGAACTTGAAAGCAGCATGCCTCTGGTGCAGTTCAGCTCCTTCTGCTTGTCGAGCATTTTGCGGACAACTTCATCTTCAATGGGCTCGGTGCTGCGCGTAAACCACAGCAGAATAAGCTGCTTACGTACGTTACGCCAGTCCTCGCTGCCTTTTTCTGTACCGATAACCTCGCAGTATTCCAGCACTCCCTGTTTTTTATAATCCACCTGCTGTGCATTGATTTTAAAGCTTGCTTCGGCCGTTGACTTACAGATGCTCTTGAATTCATCCGTGCCGCTGGTCAGATAATCTTTCATGCTGTCGTTGGACTGCAGGTCTGCATATGAATTCAGCTTTGCCGGTACATCCTTAAAGTTTTTGTCCACTTTGTTGATCAGGTTCCACTGCTCAATTGCCTTTTCGATTTTGCGCTGTTTTTCGTAGCAGGCCGCAAGAAAATACCGGGCAAAGAGCACTTCCCGTGTGGTAGGATCCTTGCTGCTGTTGATGGCGCGGTCAAAATCCGCCACGGCATTGTCGATACTGTTGCCGAGCATATAGCAGGTACCGCGCTCAAGCAGTGATTTCTGCCGGTATTCGGGATCGCGGAACGCTTTTTCAAAGGCTTTGCATGCGTCCGCATACTGATTGTTTCCTTTCAGAATTTTACCAAGATAATAATAGTTGGAATATGTCTGCGGGTTCATCTTGATGGCCAGGTCTATTTCATGCTTGGCTTCCTGCATCTGCTTGGCATGGAACAGTACAAGACCGAGCGCTGCATGCGCCTTACTGTGCTTCGGGTTCAGCTGGATTGCCTTCTGGTAGAAGCCCAGCGCGGAGTCGGGGTGATTCTGCTGGTCGTAGATCTGACCGCAGTTATAGTAATTATCAGCATTGCGGGGATCGAGCTTTGTCAGCAGCAGGTACTCTTTGAGCGCTGCGCCGGGCTGCTTGAATTTCATATAGAGCGCCGCAAGCTCCTTGCGGAAATCAGCTTCCGGAAGGTTGCTGTCAAAAATGGCGGTTTTGTTAACTTCGTTGTATTCCATCAGGGCAAGCTCGTTCTTATTGTTTGACAAATACGCCTTGCCCAGATAGTAGTGGGCCATAAAATTACGAGGGTCTTTACTTACAATCATTTTTCCAAGCTTTATAGCCTGCTGATATTTACCCTGCTTTATGCATTTTTGAATGCCTTCAACCCGTTTCGGCACTGCAACAGATTTTATTATAAATACAGCAAGAAAACCTACACCAAGCGCAAGGACTGCTATAATAATTATCTGAACAGAATCCATAAATCCTCCGATATTTAAGAGTAGACTATTTGTCAAACTATGTCAAATAGAGTTCTGACAGAAATGCATATTTCTGGGCGTGGTACGGATATGGAGGAATGGTGATGGACTTCAGGCATTACAGAATGATTATATATGTGTCCGCTGCGCTTATGCTGCCGGGAGCCGGCATGCTGTCAGGACTGTATGCTGAGTCTGAGGGTGAGGCCTTGTTCCGCCTTAATAAGCCGGAGGCAGCCATCCCGATACTGGAAAAGGAGATCCAGGCACTGGACGCATCTCCTGACCTGTATGTGTTTCTGGGCGTCTCATATTATCAGACGGAAAAATATGAGCATTCCATCTCAATTTTTGAAACCGGCATGACCAAACCCGGCGCAGACCTGTATGCACTTAATTTTAACGCGGGCAACAGCGCATTCGCCATGAAGAACTATTTGCGGGCAAATGACTACTATGCCAAGGCCGTGGCACTTGCGCCCGAAAAAAGCGCTCCGATGCTGAACCTTGCCAATACGCTGCTCAAGCTTGACCGTCTGCAGGAATGTCTTGAATGGTACAATAAGTTTTTGATTCTGGATCCCCAGCATTCGCAGGCTGATCATGTACGGGAGCTTATCCCGCTGATCGAGGCGGAGCTGGAACGGCGCCGCAAACAGGCGGAGGAAAATGCCTCCAAAACGGTGAAGCTCAGCAGTGAGGAAAGTACTCCCGTGCTTGATGAATTGCCTGAGGTCGTTGCTGAGCCTGTCGAGCATCCCGAGCTTGATGAAGACATCGTGCCGCTGCCCGGTGAAGAAATACTGCCTGAAAACGAAGCTGCCATACAGGATCAGCCTGCGGTTCTGCCTCAGGCTGAATATATGCAGGAAACACATACGGAGATTCCTCCTGTACCTGAGCGTCAGGCAGCACAGCCGTTTGACGGAGAGCCGCTGGCCGCACCTGAGAATTCGTATATGGAAATTCCTGAGCAGCTTGGTAAATCTGTGGCTGAGCCTGATGCGCGGGAACTGCCTGCCGAATCGGAACCAGAAACCGGACGGACTCCTGAGCTTGTGACGGCAGACCGGAATCCTCCTGCGGAGGCTGCAGAAAAACGCACGGCAACCTCACGGGAATCTGCAGATGCTGCTTCCTCCGGTTCAGCATCAGCTGCGCCTGCAAAAAAGGTTCCTGCCGAAAAACTGCCTGCGGATGATGATCTGCCGCTGTAAAGCCCGTACGTCCTCTGTACGCGGAAATCAATTTTTGCCGCTGACAGCTGCTCCCGGCTCCGCAGCTGTCAGCGGCAATTTTGCTTTCTGTACTAAAGCCTGATGCGCAAAAATTGATTTTCGTGCTTTACGTCCGCTTTACCAGCGCAAAAAGCTGCTCCCGCGATATTGCGGTAAAGACCGGCCTGCCGTGCGGGCAGTGGGGATCGGGCAGCTCCAGCGCTTTGCGCGCTATTTCCTCTGCGGTGCCGGCGTCAAGCACATCACCGTCCTTTACCGCCGCTTTACATGCGGTCATCGCGGAGAGCACGGACATGATGGAGCCCGGTTCCAGCCGGTTGTCCAGCAGGCCGCGTGATAGATCAAGTTCTGACCCCTTCCATCGCTCCGGAACGGAGGTGAATTCCCATCTGCCGTTCCCCCGGTTTTCAGATGAAAATCCAATTTCATCAAGCTCCTGCGCAATGCTTTCAAGGTAAGCATCGTCTGCGGCGCTCTCTGTCTCTATGATGTATGGTACCAGCAGTTTCTGCCGGTGTCCCTGAGAGCTCATGATCCGGTCGTACAGAATACGCTCATGGGCGGCATGCTGGTCGATAATGTACAGAACGTTGTTCTTTTCTGCCAGAAGAAATGTGCCCAGTGCGGTGCCGATATAGCGGAATCCGCTTGAGGCGGTCTGTGCCGCCTGACTGACAAGGGATGAAAGCGGCGCTGTTGCTGCGGGCGTACGGGTGATTTTATAGCCCGGGTATTCAGCTGCGGGGCGCGGCGCTGAGGAAGGCGAAAAAAATCTGGAACGGAGGTCTGTTCCGCCGGTTGTATCCGAATCGGATGCTGAAAAACGGGAGAATCCGGCGTCAGACGCAGGAATATCGGGAGATGCGGCAGCATTGTATCTGTCCTGTTCCTGTGATATCGTCAGCGGCTCCGCGCGTTCAAGCAGAGGCTGCGTCTCGGCGGCTATGTCTGCCACTGCCTTGACTGTATAATTATGGAAATAATTCCTGACCGTGGTGCTGACCTGATGGTGCAGCTCCGATATATCCTGAAAACGTACCTCACGTTTTGCGGGGTGAATATTAAAGTCTACTTTTGACGGATCAATCGAAACGAACAATGCGGCGGCCGGATGCGTACCGTTGGGAAAATAGCCCTGACAGCCGTATTCTATGGCCTGCGTAAGGGCATAGTCGGTGATACGCCTGCCGTTGATGAATATATAGATATGTTTTTTATCGTTACGGGATACCGTCGGCTCGCCGATGACCAGCTTAAATGAAAAATCAGAGCCTTTGCCGTTCAGCTCGTTAAAAAACGATTCTCGTTCCGGAAAACCGGCGGCCTGTACGAAACGCTGTGTCTGCGTCTGGCCTGCGGGCAGGTCAAGCCTGACGGTTCCGTCTATTGACAGTCTGAATGCAAGATCCGGCCGGGGCAGGGATTTTTCAATGAAAGTCGTCCTGCACAGTACCATTTCCGAAGCAGGACGCTTAAGAAACTGCCGCCGTGCGGGAAAGTTTTCAAAAAGCTCCCGTGATTCAACGATCGTTCCCTGTACCGGCTGTACCTGCTCAAGCAGATGGTCTTCCGTGAGCGAAGCCCGCATGCGCCAGCCTCCGGAAGTGATGGTAAGCCTGCTGACTGCCGCAATGGAGGCAAGCGCTTCCCCGCGGAAACCGAGCGTCGTAAGGCTCAGCAGATCTTCTGCCGTATGTATTTTACTGGTGGTATGCGGACGGGCGCAGCGCTGCAGGTCGTCCTTATCCATGCCGCAGCCGTTATCTACGGCACGTATGCGCTTTATGCCTCCGTCTTCTATCTCAAGTACAATTTTGTCCGCGCCTGAGTCAACGGCGTTGTCCAGCAGCTCCCGTACGATTGCATTCGGACGGTCTATTACTTCTCCGGCGGCAATCTTTCGGGCTACATCCGGTGAAAGCGTCTGTATCATTGTCTGGTACCTTTGTCAGGAGCTCCTGCGGTTCCCGTCATTTCATCAGCATCTGCAAACAGGTCAAGCTCCGGAGTGACGGTGTGCTCCGGAGAGTCCGTATCGAGCTTAGGATTATTCATCAGAATCTGGATTTTTCCCTCAAGCTTTTCGATGTCTTTTTCCATTTTCCGTGCCAGCCTGATGCCTTCCTCAAAGTTTTTGAGCGCATCCTCAAGCGATATGTCCGGCTGTTTAATCGTTGCGGTAAGCTTTTCCAGACGATCCAGATTTTCTTCAAAGTTTTTCATGCAATCCCCCTCGATATTACCCGTGCCTGCACGGACGGTGTCTCCTATGGTTCTGTCCTTCCGGCTGCTGCCGCTGTTACCGTAGCGGTTATTTTTCCCTGCGCGGGAATAATCTCTATTTCAGCTCCGCATGCTGTATCTGTACCGCTGCGGATGATTGCGCCGGTATGCGCGTCCCGTACCACGGAGTAACCGCGTGACAGGATGGCCAGCGGACTGGCATTTTCAAGAATCAGCATATCATGCTGTATCTGCTGTTTTATGGCTGACAGCCGCTGCTGCATTGACTCTGTAAGTTCCCGTTTTGCATCCTCAAGCCGGTAGAGTACCGGCTGCTCTATGGAGCGGAACGTCAGCTCCATGTTTTCTGCCGAAAAAGTCTTGAGCATAAGCTTTATTTTTTCGACTTTTGCCCTCACGGTATCGTACAGTACGGCAGCATAGCCTTCCAGATCATTGATAATGTCTATAAGCTGCGGGACTGCGAGCTCTGCTGCGGCTGACGGGGTAGGAGCCCGGACGTCAGCCGCATAGTCTGACAGCGCCCAGTCAATTTCGTGGCCTACTGCGGATATAACGGGGATATGCGATGCGGCTATGGCACGGACAACGCTTTCCTCGCTGAACGGCAGCAGGTCTTCAAGAGAACCGCCGCCTCTGCCTACGATCAGAATATCACAGAGATTAAAGTCATTTGCAGCCTGTATCTGCCTGACAATGGTAGCGGCTCCTTCCGCGCCTTGTACGATCGCCGGCAGCACAATGACTGATACTGCGGGATTCCTGCGCTTGGTGATTTGAAGAATATCCCGCAGCGCAGCTCCGGTCGCACTGGTCACGACGCCCACAACGGACGGAAACATCGGAAGCCTGCGTTTCCGTCCGGGATCAAAAAGTCCTTCTGCGGCAAGTTTCTGCTTGCGCTCCTCAAGCATCTGCAGTATATTGCCTGCGCCTGCAAGATGCATGGCGCTTACGATTATCTGGTAGCTTCCGCGGGCGGCATATACAGAAAGTTTGCCGGTGCAGCGTACAAGCATGCCGTCCTTGGGAACAAAAGAAAGATGCATGGCGCTTGCGCGGAACATGACCGCACTGAGCTGTGCGCCGCTGTCTTTCAGCGTAAAATAGATATGGCCTGCCGCACTCGGCTTACAGTTTGACAGTTCACCTTCCAGTACTATTTCCGGAAACGTACCTTCAATGACGTCTTTTATCAGTGATGTGATTTGTGAAACGGTAAAAACTGTATCGGAATCAAAAGGCAGCGCGGACCTGATCGGATTCATGGTTTAGATTTTATACATTACAATCATCTTGTGCAACTACAACGCCGATACATAAAGAGATGAAGTGTATTGTAGTTTTATATGCGGGTGGGGAAAGCCTTCACCAGTTTGATATACTGTTTGACGGTAAGTCTGCGTTTGACCGCTGCCTGGCATGGGCAGGTACCGCAGTACCGAAGGCGGCGGAGTGCCCGGAGATCGTTGTGTTTACGGTCCCGAAGCTCGCTTCCTTCGTGTCTGATGCCGTCAGCAAAGCCGCCGTCACAGCGCGGGTTGTAGTAAAGCCGGAATGGACGGCACGTCTGTTGTGTACTGAAATACGGGATGCATGCAAAAAGCAGGATGCGGACGCCGCCGTGTATACGTGGAGCGACTGTCCGTTTTTGAATGATACGCTTACCGCAGAGCTGGTACGTACCCATACAGAATATGAGGCGGAATATACGTTTGCGGACGGCTATCCGTATGGATTTGTGCCTGAGATTATTGCCGGTACTACGGCCGGGATTCTTGCGGAGCTTCCTGCTGAGGCAGCGCTGAAAAAAGGTGCGCAGCCGGTTTCCAGAGAAAGTCTGTTTGATATGATCAAAACGGATATCAACTCCTTTGAGATAGAGACTGTCATAGCAGATACCGACTGGCGTATGTACCGGTTCAGCTTTGCATGCGGAAGCCGGGCCGGAGTTCTGGCCTGCAGCGCATTGTATCCTGTGGTACAGGAAACAGAAGATGTTGAAAAGATTACGGCCCGCGCGGCACAGATGCCTGAAATTCTGCAGACGGTGCCGGCGTTTTATAATGTTCAGATAACCGGTTCGTACGGCGGTGCGGGCTCGTGCACCTACTGCCCGTATCCTGACAGCGGAGACGCGTCCGTTCAGCCTCCTGCGGAACCTATGACTGTACAGGCATTTAAAACGCTTGTTCCGCAGATGACGGCGCTGTCCGAGACTGCGGTTGTCGGGCTGTCCGCATGGGGCGAGCCTTTGTGCCATAAGGATTTTATAGCGTTCGTACAGGCCGTTCTATCAGAGCCGGGATTGTCCGTACTGATTGAGACTGACGGACTGTATGCGGATGAGTCCGTGGCCTCTGCAATAAAGGAACTTGTGAGTCAGGCTCCCTCACGTACCTGCGGTACAAGCCCCGTTATTTGGATTGTTTCGATTGATGCCTGCACGGCAGAAACCTATAAGGCTCTGCATAAAGGCTGTGAGCATGCAGATGAGTATTTGAAAAAGGCTTGTGATGCAGTTGCGCTGCTGCAGAAGTTTTTTCCGGGCGATGTGTATCCTCAGCTGGTACGTACCAGCCGGAATGAAAACGAGCTTGAGCAGTTTTACCGGTATTGGAGCAGTGCGGAAAGCCCGTCCGGCGGAAAACTGATTATACAAAAATATGATTGGTTCTGCGGTCTGCTGCCGCAGGATAAGCCTGCTGATCTTGCTCCGATCGAACGGAATCCCTGCTGGCATCTGCGCAGGGACATGACTATTCTTGCGGACGGTCGCGTACCGTCATGCAGGGAACTGGTCTGCGGCGGAAGCATCGGTAATGTTTTTAACGAAGGTATTGCCGATGTGTGGAAAAAAACAAAAACAATGGTGGAAGCCCAAATCAAAAAGAATTATTCGGAGAAATGCCGTGTGTGCGATGAATACTATACCTTCAATTTTTAATGAGCGCCAGATAAACCGGACGGTACTTGGCGGCACAGAAACAGCACCCGGCATAAAGCTGCCGGTATCAGTCGTACTGATCAATGGAAACGGCAGCCATTTCCGCCAGCAGACGTTGGAAAATCTGATGAAATGCGGATTTGCATCGGTTGTGTCTTTGGAACCGACTCCTGACAATTACA
>CACZQF010000141.1 GCA_902783245.1 uncultured Spirochaetaceae bacterium
CAGGCGAACGAAAACGCTGAAAAAATCGACGTGCAGCAGTTTGAACCGACCTATCTGTTCGACGTGGAGTATGAAGCTCCGCCTGTGGTGCCCGTTGCCGCCGCCGAGCCGCTGCCCGAAGATAAAGCTGATAAAAACGGCGTGACGTCGCTCATGGTTGCTGCCCGGAACGGACGGTATCAGACCGTGTCGCAGCTTATAGCCGGCGGCGCGAACGTAAACCGCCGTGATGCCGACGGCTGGACGCCGCTCATGTACAGCGTCCGTTTTTCTAATGACGTATCGGTTGTGTCGCTGCTTCTGGACAGCGGCGCCGACATTCATGCCGTAAACAACTACGGTGCCACTGCCCTTTCTACCGCAGCATTATTCAGCTCGAATCCTGAGATCCTGCAGCTGCTGCTGAAAAATAAATCCAGCACGCAGGCAGAAACGCGCGAGGCATTCGTTCTGGCCATAAAATACCAGCGGCCGCTGCCGATTATACAGTCGTTCATCAGCAGCGGGCTGCCGCTCAACCAGCTGTACGACGGGCTTACGCCGCTCATGCATGCGGCGCGTACGAACACGAACACGGGCATTATCAGCCTGCTGCTCAAGTCAGGCGCTAAAACGAACATTCTGTCAAAAGATAAAAAAACGGCGTTTGACTACGCACTCAGCAACTCACAGCTGCCGCGCAACGACACCTATTATGCGCTGCAGAGCAAAAGGACGGCACAATGAGAATCACCGGCGGACAATTATGCGGCAGAAGCACCAAATGCCCTGAAGGCATTATCCGGCCTGCCATGGACAGAATGCGGGAATCCGTATTCGCCATCCTTGGAGATCTGAGCGGCAAATCATTTCTTGATCTGTTCTCAGGCTCAGGAACAATCGCCATAGAGGCGGTTTCACGCGGTGCATCTCGCGTGGAGCTGTGCGAAAAAGATAAGATAAAGACAAAGACCGTGCTTGAGAATGTGTCCATGACCGAAAAGGAAATGGGCATAAAAATCCGCTGCCATTTTATGCCCGTGGAGTATTTTATTCAGCGGTGCAAGGATCAGTTTGACTTTATCTTTTTTGATCCGCCCTTCCCCTATAAATTCCATGCGGAGCTTATTGCCAAGGCGGCAAAGAAAAATATGCTGCTGCCCGGCGGCACCATCATCGTGCACCGGCCCGAAGAGCATGCCATGCCCGACACGATTGAAAACCTGCGCCGTACGGACCAGCGCGTTTACGGCCGCTCCATCGTAGACTTTTATCAGGCGGCGGAACCTGCTCAGGAAATTGCCCATGAGCAAACTTCTGACATGCCCGATGCAGGAGTTGGAAAGTAAATTTGTGCCCGGCAGCCGCGGACTGGGGGCTTGCAGCGCAGCCCTGGCGGAGGTAACGCCTTCCGCGGCTGCCGGACACAAAAATTGATTTCCGTGGAATATAGAAATCTTGACTTTTGATTAAAATATGGTAGTATTAAAATTAAGTAAATGAAAGATGATGTAATAAACTTGATCGACACAAAAGGTGACCGAAGCACAGGTTTTATAAAAGTTACTGACAATCCGCTTACAGGTCTGACAGACCAGCAGAAAGTTTTATTAAACCGCAAAGGAAACGTTCTGTTCAATCAGGGAGACATTGAGTCCGCACGGCGGATTTTCATTACTACCGGGTATTCTGACGGGCTGACTAGAATCGGCAATGCGTATCTGGAAAAAAATGAGAGCCTGAAAGCATTGAAAATGTTCGTTCTCGCTCATAACAGTAAAAAAGCTGAACCGTTATATGAAAAGATTGCGGAAGTTATTTCCGCCGTCTTGCATTCTTAATATTGGTTATGAGGGAGCCTCTGAAAGCTGAAATTTTTGAGGTGCCTTTGAAAAACTCAATGCTGCATTCATGCGGCAAATTGTAAATTTAATGGTTTCCCCGGAAATCCGCTGAAACGGACCCCGGAGTGCCGGATGACAAAAATGTGAGGAGATTACAAATGAGTGATGCACCACAGCTTCAAATGGACATGCCCGAAATCATGAGCATGACGGACACCGGATCTGAATCACCCTCTGCAGACGAAAAGGATCCTACTGCGAGAAAAATTTCAGAGCTATCAAAGGAAGGATATCAGGCACTTAAAGAAAACAACCTGAACACCGCCGAGCAATATTTTAACCAGATTCTTGAGCTTGAAGAAAACAATAACTATGCGCTGGTCGGTCTCGGCGACACCAAGCGCAAGCAGAACCAGTTCAAGGACGCCATCGGCTATTATTCCCGCTGTCTGAGCTGTCATCCCGGCAATAACTATGCGCTGTTCGGTCTGGCCGACTGCTACAAGGCGCTGAACCAGTACCACAAGGCCATTGAAATCTGGGAACAGTACCTGATTCATGATGACCGCAACATCACGGTGCTTACCCGCGTGGCCGACGCCTACCGCAAAATCCGCGACTTTAAGAATTCCAAGCAGCTGTACCTGAAAGTGCTCGATATGGAGAACAACAACGCCTATGCGCTCATCGGCCTCGGCCATCTGCACTACGATTTCCAGGAATACCGCGACGCGCTTTTCTACTGGACCAAGATGCTGGAGATCAACGAAAAATCTGTTGATATCCGTGTGCTCACCTCCATCGGCAACTGCTACCGCAAGCTTAAGCTGTTCGAAAAGGGCGTATACTATTTTGACCGTGCGCTCAAGATGGACTCTGACAACTTCTATGCATTGTTCGGCATGGCGGACTGCTACCGCGGTATGAACCAGCAGTTCCGCTCCATTGAATACTGGAACAAAATCCTTGATATGGATCCCAACAATAAAGTCATTCTTACGCGTGCCGGCGATGCCTACCGTAACACCGGAGACTATGTCACCGCAGAAAAATACTACAACAAGGCCATGGACATTGACTTCGATATCTACGCAGCACTCGGTCTTGCGCTTATCTGCAAAGGCAAAGGAAACTATCCTGAAGCGATTGAACGGCTGTCAAGCCTCATCAGGAATGATCCCAAAAACTACCGTCCCTACATCGATGTGGCGGACTGCTATCTTAAGATGGGACAGAAAGCAAAAGCTGTCGATACGCTCAAAGATTTCCAGAAGCTCGGTATCCGCAGCCAGCCGATCAACGAGATGCTGGACAACCTGCTTAAAAACTGATGATACCCGTTGCCGGTCTGCTGCCTGACGAGCTTGTAAAAGAGCTGGAGCTTACGCCTGCGTTCCGCGGAAAGCAGGTGTTCAAGTGGATAGGCAGCGGAGCTGAAAGTTTTGATACCATGACAAACCTGAGCGCCGAGCTCAGGGAAACGCTGGGCAGCAGAGCGCAGCTGCGCTCCGCCCGCGTCAGTCAGGTTCTGAAGGATCCTGACGGTACCATCAAGCTGCAGATAACCCTGCAGGACAATCTTGCCATAGAAACCGTACTTCTCACCGATGCGAACGGCCGCAAAACGGCATGCGTGTCATGTCAGGCAGGCTGCGCCATGCACTGTGCGTTCTGCCAGACAGGACAGCTCGGACTGGCACGGAGCCTTACCCCGCACGAGATCGTAGAGGAATTCCTGTTCCTTGAAAAGGAAGCCGGCAGGCTGGATAATATTGTATTCATGGGCATGGGCGAGCCGATGCAAAACCTTCCTGCCATCCGCAAGGCCGTGCAGGTGCTCACCCACAAGGACGGCAGGGCGCTTTCTTCCAGAAGAATTACGCTTTCTACTTCTGGAATTATTTCCGGTATCTATGAGCTTGCGGACAACGGACCGCTCATGAGGCTTGCCGTTTCACTGACCACCGCAGATCCGGAGCTCCGCGAGCAGCTCATGCCCGTAACAAAAGGCAATCCGCTGCCGGAGCTGCGCAAGGCCATTGCCTATTATGCAGAAAAGACCGGCAAGCGCGTTACGCTTGAAGCAGCGCTCATGCACGAAGTAAACACCGGCACGGCAAGCGCAGACCGCATGATCGACTTTGCATCCGGTATAAACGTCAACATCAACCTTATTCCGTGGAATCCCGTATCAACCCTGCCGTTCACTAAACCGACCGCAGCAGAATGCAAGGCTTTTGCATCCCGGCTTGAGGCAGCGGGCCTGAACGTAACGCTGAGAACCCACCGCGGCCGCAGCGTAGGCGCGGCATGCGGGCAGCTCGGTAAAACGGGCCTCGGCGCCGGCAGCGGGACGCTGTAAGCACCCTTGACAAATGAACCATACAAAGATAAGCTTAGGTGTACATCTTAAACAATACTAAAAACATTTTACTGTAGATACACAATCAAAAAGATTGTTGCTAAGGAGATTGTATGGGAAAGACTATTGCGGAAAAAATCTTTGAGACTCATCTTGTGGATTCCCCGTTTGAAAACACGTACGTGCTGAAATTGGACAGAGTATTCTGCCATGAAATCACGACGCCTATCGCAATCAATGATCTTGTGGAGCATAACAAGGATAAAGTGTTTGATCCGACCAAAATAAAGGCCGTCATTGATCATGTAACTCCGGCAAAAGACAGCAAGACAGCCACACAGGGCAAGATTCTCCGTGACTGGGTGCGCCGCAACGGTATTAAAGATTTTTTTGATATCGGCTCAAACGGCGTATGCCATGCTATCTTCCCCGAAAAAGGATACGTACGCCCCGGCTATACGGTGATTATGGGTGATTCCCATACCTGTACTCACGGCGCGTTCGGTGCGTTCGCGGCAGGCGTAGGTACTACGGACCTTGAGGTAGGCATTCTTAAGGGTGTGTGCGCATTCAAGCAGCCTAAATCAATTAAATTCATTCTGAACGGAAC
>CACZQF010000142.1 GCA_902783245.1 uncultured Spirochaetaceae bacterium
CCGCGCTTCGCTTGTGCAGAAGTTTTGCGTTGCAAGTCCCCGGCTCCGCGGCTGCCGGGCACAAATTTACTTTCCCGTTCAGGCATAGAAATACAAAATTGATTTCCCTGGCGGTAACAAGCCCGCTCTTGCCGTTTCACTGTTTTCAATCTATAATAGAGAATATTTTAGTACAGAGGAAAGCGTACATGGTTATTTTAACACTTAACTGCGGCAGTTCATCCGCAAAATATCAGGTGTATGACTGGGACAACAAGGCAGTGCTTTGCACTGGTATCGTAGAACGTGTAGGACAGGACGGTTCTGTCATCACCCACAAAGTGGGTGCAGAGAAGACAAAGATTGAGAGCCCCTGCCCGACCCACAAAGAGGCAATTGAGCTTATTCTGAAAGAAATCACCGATGCAAAAGTCGGCGTTATAAAGGATATGAAGGAAGTCGGCGCCGTAGGCCACCGTGTGCTTCATGGCGGAGACAAATTCACCAAGTCCGTCATCATTACTCCGGAAGTGCTTGAGACATTCCGCAGCGTGCAGGATCTGGGACCGCTCCACAACCCGGCGAACATCATGGGTATCGAAGCTGCGCAGAAAGTTCTGCCGAACGTGCCCCACTGCGCCGTCATGGATACGGCCTGGCATCAGACCATGCCCGACTATGCATACATGTATGCAATTCCGCGTGAATGGTACACCAAGTACAGCGCACGCCGCTACGGTTTCCACGGAACTTCATTCCTGTATACTTCAAAGCGTGCGGCAGTCCTGCTTCACAAAAAGCCCGCCGACACAAATCTGATCATCTGCCATCTGGGCAACGGCGCTTCCGTGTGCGCAGTCAAAGGCGGCGTTTGCTACGACACGTCCATGGGTATTACCCCGCTTGAAGGCCTTGTCATGGGTACCCGGTGCGGCGACCTTGATCCTGCCCTGCCCTTCTATATCATGCGCAAAACCGGCATGAGCGCGGAAGAAATGGACAAAGCGCTGAACAAGCAGTGCGGTCTGCTCGGCATCACCACCAAATTCACCGACGGACGCGACATTGAGGACGGAGCTGCAAACGGTGACAAGCTGTGCCAGCTTGCCATCGATATGTTCGTATTCCGCCTGCGCAAATACATCGGCGCATACAAGGCTATTCTGGGCCGTGTTGACGCGGTTGTATTCACCGCCGGTATCGGCGAGCGCTCACCTATCGTCCGCGCCGCATCACTCAAAGATCTTGATGACCTTGGCATTAAGATTGATCTGAAGAAGAACGACGCTTCATTCGGCGGCAATGCGGAAACCTGCATCAGCGCTGATGACAGCAAGACAAAGGTATTCGTCATCCCCACCGATGAGGAGCTGGTTATGACCGAAGACGCCTATGCGCTGATGAACGGCACCTACGACGTCCACACGAACTTTACCTACAGCTTCCAGGATCCTAAATACGTAAACAAAGCGCGCGAAGAAGCGCTGAAAAAGGATCTTGAAAAACGGCCGCAGTACGGTACGGTAATCGTCCGTCCGTAAGCGCGCTTAAGATCACGCTGTTATAGAACGGGCTGCCCCGCCGTGCGGGAGCAGCCCGTTTTTATTGAAAGGTAATAATATAGAGCCAAGCGTACCTTGGCCGGACAGCTTTGCGCTTAGTGCAACCGGCGGCTACCGGCTCCGCAGCAGCATAAGGATAAAGGCAAGAATAAAGAAGATCTGGGGCAGAGCCGTAATGAGCAGTACATCCAGCGGAATGCCCCGTACAAGTATGGTGCACGGAATGATGATCCCGAGCTTTACCATCAGGTCAAAGACTATCCCCACGTAGGACACGATCGCTCCGGTTACGAGCACCATCCATGAGGGATCTCTGGTACGTGACCACAGCATAATCGCCAGAAACGCCAGTACGCCTCCGAGCACAAGCTTTACAATGAACAGCAGTACCTGAGCTTCTTCCATTAATCAGCAGCCTTCCGCAGCGAACGGCGTATTTTTCAGCTTACGGAACACGCCTGCATCAGCGCCGAACGGTACGATGGACGGAATTTCATACACAGGACTTATAACAAGCGCGCAGTCAAGGCAGTGCTTTACAAAGTCCTCGTACTGTCCGCGGGGCAGCTTGGGATACAGATACGGCCCCTTACGCGTCCAGTATTTTGTCACCACGGGATCATAGATGAACCAGTCGGTTTCTTTGCGCTCCTGAAGCGCAGCTATCATATCATACATGCTGCGTGCCGCCGCCGCGGCAAGCGGTGCGGGGATTTTGATTCCCGGATGCTCGGCAAGCGCCGCTTCGGCCTGCGCCGACGGAAGCATGGCCGTAATCCACAGGGACTGCGTCCACGGCAGCGGCGGTTCGATTACCACCGCGGCAACGCCGCTCCAGTCAGGAGCATCGGGCAGCCACGGCTTCCACATGCTGGTGCTTTCTTTGCCCGCAGCCAGCGCCGTCTGCAGCGCGGCCCGCTGCGTATCATAGATTCCGACGATTCTTCCGGATGCAAGCAGGTCACCGGCGGCTCTGGCGATGCGGCCGGTAAAATCCGTGTCATAGCTTCCGGTTAAGCCGCGGCTCAGCACGTTCTTAAAGACCGTAAAGCAGGAGCCTCCCCAGCCCAGAATGGCACGGCCGCCCTCCTGATACAGATCGGTAAGCCGGACTCCTTTTCTGGTATATAAAAAGCAGCCGCGGGCGCGCTGCACCGCTCCGTAGCGTGCGGATATTTCGTCTGCCAAAAAATCAGTGCTGTTCATAGCCGTAAGTATAGCAAATCAGAAAAGTTTATACTATGCGGCAGCACAACTTTCATACGAAGCCATGTTTTTATGCTCCGCGCCCTTTACCTTCTGTATCATTACAGCTATAATTGCAGTAATGGTACAGAACATGCAGTTTTAATAAAAAACCTGTATCAGGATTACAGTGCATTGCACAAGCTAACGTCAAGTTACAAGGGAGCATACAAAATGGGACAGAATTATTTTAATTCAATTCCGTGGCGCGAAGCGCGCCTTCAGTTGGGACATTGCCGGTCAATGGCTAAAGAAGAATTTGCCGACGGCGTAAAGGCGCTTAAAGGCAAAAAGATCGTTATCGTCGGCTGCGGCGCGCAGGGTCTGAACCAGGGTCTGTGTCTCCGTGACAGCGGACTTGACGTAAGCTATGCTCTGCGCGAAACCGCCATCACCGAAAAACGCCAGAGCTGGAAGAATGCCACAGAAAACGGTTTTAAGGTAGGCACCTATGCGGAGCTTATTCCTACCGCCGACGTGGTGGGAAACCTTACTCCCGACAAGCAGCATACACCGGTCATCACCGAAGTGCTTAAATATATTAAAAAGGGTGCGACCATCTGGTACTCACACGGATTCAATATCGTTGAGGAAGGCATGCAGATCCCCAAGGATATTACCGTCATCATGTGCGCTCCCAAAGGCCCCGGTACGGAAGTCTGGCACGAATTCCAGCGCGGATTCGGTGTTCCTGATCTTATAGCCGTACACCCCGAAAATGATCCTAACGGCGAAGGCTGGGCTCAGGTCAAGGCGCTTGCCGTAGGCATGGGCGGAAGCAAAGCCGGTGTTCTGGAATCTTCTTTCGTTGCGGAAGTAAAATCAGACCTTATGGGCGAGCAGACCATTCTGTGCGGTATGCTGCAGGCCGGAACCATCGTGTGCTACAACAAGATGGTCAGCAAGGGCATCAAGAGCGACTATGCCGTTAAACTGCTGCAGCACGGCTGGAACGTGGTTTCTGAAGCTCTGAAATGGGGCGGCATCACCAATATGATGGACCGGCTTTCAAACCCTGCCAAAATCAAGGCAAACCAGCTGTCAAAGGAGCTTAAAAAGCTGCTGACACCGCTGTACCGCAAGCACATGGATGACATCATCAGCGGTACGTTCAGCTCAACCATGATGAAAGACTGGGCGAACAAAGACCATGACCTGCTGACCTGGCGTGAAGCCACCGGCAAACTGCCGTTCGAAACCACCGCAGAGGGCAGCGAGGAAATCAGCGAACAGGAATACTTTGACAAAGGAATCCTGCTTGTTGCCATGGTAAAAGCAGGCTGTGAGCTGGCTTTCGAGACTATGGTTGACGCAGGCATTAAGCCGGAAAGCGCCTACTATGAGTCTCTGCATGAAGTGCCGCTTATCGCGAACCTGATCGACCGCAAAAAGCTGTACGAAATGAACCGCGTTATCTCCGACACGGCGGAATACGGCTGCGCGCTGTTCGCCAATGCCGCGGTACCGCTGCTTGAAAAAGAATTCATGCCTTCCATCGACACCGATGTTATCGGCAAAGGGCTTGCCCTTAAAGATACCTGCGTGAACAATACGCAGCTCGTGAATGTAAACGCGGAGATCCGCAACCATCCGATTGAAGTGGTGGGACGCCGTCTGCGCGAGTACATGACCGCCATGAAACCGATCGACACCACAAAATAAGCGCGTCTGACGGTTATGGGCATCTCGAAACCTCCGCTTTCGAGGCTTTTTCGAGGTTCCCTTATATGAATGCCGGCCGCCGTTTATCGGCGGCCGTTTTTTTTGCCCTACCCTATAAACATTGTCTGCACTTTATGTTATACTTCATTAATTTCAGATTTTTCAGGAGAATCATATGAGCAACGGAGAAGGAATTCTGGGACCCAAAGACCGGCCGTCCCTGCAACGTTGGATTCCGCTGAGTTTTCAGCATGTGTTCGCCATGTTCGGGGCAACTGTTCTAGTTCCCCTGCTGACGGGGCTGAGCACTTCGACAGCATTGTTTACAGCGGGTACGGGAACCCTGCTGTATATTGCCGTTACCAAAGCAAAGGTTCCGACATTTCTCGGATCATCCTTTGCATTTATTCCAGCTTTGACTGCTGTCAGTCAAGCTTACGGGCCTGCATATGCGCTTGGCGGCGCAATTTGTGCAGGCTTTTTTTATGTCCTGGTGGCCGGAATCATCAAGCTTGCCGGGCGGTCATGGATCGACAAGGCGCTTCCGCCGGTAGTCATCGGTTCTGTAATCATCGTTATCGGCATGAGCCTTGCGCCCACCGCCGTCAACGAAGCGTTCTACCGGCCCGCGGACGGCGGTCAGGCGTACTCCCTGATATATGCAAGCATCGCGCTTGTAACGCTGATTATCGCGGTCATAGCCACCATCTTCCTGAAAGGATTCTTCAACACGCTGTCAATCCTTATCGGCCTTATCGGCGGCTACCTGTTCACGCTCATCATGGGCGCATTCATTCCCGCATATCATATCATTGATTTTTCTGTAGTGGAAAAAGCAAAATGGATCGCACCGTCTTTTCTGCAGGTTGATTCCGCAGGCCATTACTTCTGGCTGGCGCCCAAATTCAACCTCGTGGCAATTCTTACCTTTGTCATCGTGTCGATCTCGACAATCTGCGAACATCTGGGCGATGTACTGACCACCTCTAAGGTAGTAGGACAGAATTTCTATGATGATCCCGGCCTGCACCGCACGCTGCTCGGCGACGGTCTGGCAACCGTATGGGCTGCCGTTTGGGGCGGTCCGCCGAACACCACCTACGGTGAGAACATCGGCGTCATGGCCATTACAAAAGTGTATTCCGTATGGGTTATCGGCGGCGCCGCAGTGATCGCAGTAATCCTGTCATTCTGCCAGAAATTCGGAGCGCTCATACAGACCATTCCTGCCCCGGTACTGGGCGGCATCTGTATCCTGCTGTACGGTCTCATCGCCTCATCAGGTCTGCGCACTATCGTAGAAAGCGGCGTTGATTATCAGAACAAGCGCAACCTTACGATCTCATCGGTAATCCTTGTGATCGGCATCGGCGGCGCCGTGCTTAAATTCAACATCGGCCAAACGTTTACGTTCAGCCTCGGCTCCGTTGCCCTTGCAACGGTAGTCGGCATCGTGCTGAATCTTGTAATTCCTAAAACCTGCGATACGCAGAAATAACAAAGCTGCTACTGCTTTCCGCCGGAAGCATCCGTTGCGGATGCTTCCTTCCCGGATACATCCGCAACGGATGTATCCGGATCTGCGGACTTAATATGGCGCACAAACTTTCCTGACATTTCCTTAAACCTGCCGAACAGCACGGAGGATTTTTCTCCGATCGCTGCAGCCGATTCTGCTGCAGCATCCGCAGCTGCGTCTGCTGCTTCCGCAGCCTCCTTTACGCTTGAAGCTACGCCGTCAAGCACCTTGTTCGCAGCGGAAGAAAAGAAGTTCGTTTTCCCGACCGACACCAAAAAACCGTCCGGCTCGCCGGAATCCGACATCAGCGGAATAAAATGCAGCTGGTACTTTGCGGCGTTCACCGTTACCGGACCGTGCTTCTGCACCATTTCATTGCGCAGCGGAATTATCGTTACCTCCGCATACAGCTGCTCTATGCTCATGCCGAAAATGGTATCCTTATTCAGTCCGTCCGTGAATTTAGACAGATACACACCGGAAGCCTGCATGACGTCTCCGGCGGAATCAAGCAGCAGCAGCGGCTCGCTTGATAAAGACAGCAGGGAACTGACCGCACTGTTCAAAAACCGTATGCGCTGCGCGCGCTTTGCGCTGACTTCCTCCACAGAGCGGAACACATCCCTGATGCTGCCGCCGATAACACCGAACTTTTCAAACCGAGAATCGGCAACCGTACCGCCGGAGCGCGCCAGCTCCAGAATATGCTTGAGCTCGTCCGTCCGGTTCTTAGAATGAAGCAGGATAATGATGTACATCACCACAAGGATAATGGCCAGAACAAGCAGGCAGAAAAATACCAGCTCCGCACGCTGCTTGTTCCCGGCGGCTATCAGAAAACGGTACAGCTCCACCCCGCCGGAGAGCGTTGCACAGAACGCAAAAAGCACAAAGACTGTCAGCGCCACGCTGCTTATACAGATCATCTTACACGGACTCCTTAAACTGCTCTATATCATAGTTTTTTCCCACCAGAATCAGGATGTCGCCCGCAGCCAGCGGCTCCTCCGTATCAGGGAACAAAAGCCGCTCGGTGCGTACGGGATTACCTTCTGAATCTATGGACACATCCGTATGCTTTATACCGGCCAGATGCAGCGTGAATTTATCCCGCAGGGACAGGCTTTGCACCGTCTTGCCTACGAACAGCTCGGGAACATAGAATTCCGTCATGCTGGTATCACCGGTAAGCGGCACGGTCTCACGAATCTCAGGCGTAATAAGCCGCTGGGCTATGCGCGTACCTTCATCCTCCTGCAGGTTGATCACCTCATTGATGCCGATCTTACGCAGTACCTGCGCATGGATGGGCGACATTGCCCGGCCTATGATATAGGGAATGCCGCGGTCCTTTACAAGTACGCTTGTAATGATATTGGCCTCCATCTCCTCTATGGCGATGACAGCTGTATCCACATCCTCAAGCGGAGCCTTTGCCATGGCACGCTCATCCGTAGAATCTATGAGCAGCGCCGTAGACACCTTGTTTTTAATCGCGTCCACAGACTCCGCCTTATTATCAATGGCAATGACCGTACCGCCGCGCTTTGCAAGCACCGCGGCCATAGTTCTGCCAAAACTGCCCAGACCAAAAACGGCAAAGACTCTTCCTTTAGATTGCGCCATGGCAATTCCTCCTGTCATTCACAGTTGCAGGAACCTCTAAATGTTCTTTTTCAAGGTTCCCCTATTCTATAATCATGATATATAGGCCTGAACGGATCAGCCTATGGAAATATCAGCCTGCGGCCAGCGGATATGCTCTTCCGATGAGTCCGTCGAAGCCGATGAAAGCACGGTAAGTCCTCCCACACGCCCCCAGAACATGCACAGTATGAGCAGCACCTTTGACAAAGCGCAGAGATCCGGCGTCAGCCCGGCCGTTACACCGGCGGTACCCAGCGCGGAGCAGACTTCAAACACAATGCGGGCTATGTCACCGCCCTCAAGCATGGTCAGCGCGATAATGCCCGCAAACATGACCAGGCAGTTGGCAATGAACAGTACGCTTGCCTGAAAAACCTTGTCGCCCGATATTTCCGCCCGGCCTATTCTGAACCGCCGCTGTCCTTTCAGATACGAATACAAAGCAGCTCCGAGCACCGTAATCGTATTCACTTTGGTACCGCCCGCCGTACTGCCCGATGCGGCGCCGATAAACATAAAGATACTGAACACAAGATAGGTGGCGGGACGCAGCGAACCAAGCGAAACGGAATTGAAGCCCGCTGTACGGAACGTTACGGACTGAAAGAACGCGTTAAGGTACTGCTTTGTAATAGGCAGCTCGCGCATGCTGTTGTCATATTCCAGAATATAATAAAGCAGCGTACCGGCAACCAGCAGGATCAGCGTGCCGGTCAGCACGACCTTTGTATTCAGCGTCAGTTTTTCGCGGGCATCACCGCGCTGCCGGTGCACCGCAGAATCAAATACCGCCCGCAGGTTGGTGATGCAGGCAAAGCCGATGCCGCCCGTAATAATAAGCAGGGCAAGTACAAACAGCAGATAGGGACTTCCGACAAACTGCTCCAGATTGCCGTCAAACAGCGCAAAGCCTGCGTTACAGAATGCGGACACGGAATGGAACACGGCATACCATGCGGTTTTAAGCGAAAATCCCATGAGAGGAACAAATCCGATGAACAGCAGCACGCTGCCGACAGCTTCGATCACGGCGGTGGTGAGCACAATACGGACCATGGACACATAGATGCTCGCCGTATCGTCATCACTGAGCATATAGCTGAGCATAAGCTTGTCGGCAAGGGAAACGCGGCGGCGGATAACAAAAATCACAAAATAGGACAGCAGCATCAGGCCGAGGCCGCCGATCTGAATGAGCACAATAAGCACCAGGTGTCCCCAGAACGTAAAAGAAGCCGCGGTGTCCACTACGGTCAGCCCCGTCACGCAGACGCAGGACGTAGCCGTAAAGAGCGCGCCCAGAAACGGCAGGCCTTTGCCGTTCACGGTAGTAAAACCCATCATGAGCAGCAGCGTACCCGCCAGAATCACGCCCGCAAAACTGAATAGAATTGTCTGCGCCGGGTTCACCGTCAGCCGCTCAACATATCCTTTGAGCCGCTTCATACGGCTGTACATGCGCAGTACCGTAAAAAAATTACGCAGCAGGACCGCCAGCGCCGCTATGCTTGAGGCAGCCAGCGCATGATAGATGAACTTGGAATATAAAAACAGCAGGGTAAACACAACCGTAAAGGTGAACGACGCCCAGTGCGCCTTGAAATAGTGTGCCTTGTACTTTTCCCGCACAATATCATAGACCGTCTCGCCTATTACGCAGGCCATAAGTACATAATCTATGACCTGTCCCACAAGCAGCACCACGCCGCCGGATATTCCCAGCACCGCAGTGATATCAGACTGCTCTATAAAAAGAGACACAACGCTCAGCAGCACCGTTACGGCGATAAACTTTTTATATCCGTTCATGTTCAGCTATGCATTCCATTCATTGATGAACTCAAGCATGTACTGCTGTACGTTCGCAAACCATTTTTTCTGCAGGGCACATGCTGCTTTTCCAATATAACGGAAGTGCCAGCATTCCCAGCGGTAACCGGTAACATCCTCATACTGCTTGGGAAAAGAAAGCGACCAGCCGTATTCCGCCGCATGTGCGTATACCCAGCGCCCCATAGGCGTGGTATCAAAGTCATCGGATATAGAGCCGAAATCAATGGCCGTACCGAGCTGATGCTGGCTGGTGCCGGGACGGGCACTTTCGCGCTCGGCTTCTTCCAGGCCGTCAACACGCACCCAGTAGTTGAACAGATTTTCCTGATATGCATAGGAACGGTAGGCGGAGCTTACCAGCAGCTTGATGCCGTCCGCAAGTGCGCCGCGGCACATTTCCTGCAGGGAACGGTACGCATCCGGACGGAGCGTCATGCCGGTTTTATTCACATTGAACAGTTCGCCCGATTTCAGCGTCACCATGCCGGCAGGTACATAAGAATCTTTCAGGGAGTGCGTTTTGTCCACCAGCAGAAGCAGGCTCAGGTCTCCGTTCCGGGAGGCCTGTTCTTCCGAAAGTACGGCACGCAGGTCGGCAAGGAATGCCTTTCTGTCAGTGATATGGACTTCGTCCTTAAAACGTTTCGACATCTTTGCAAGCACCTGATCCACCCGGGCTTCGTCAGCATCCGCAGCTGCGGGAGCGGCGTAAGCAGCAGGTGATGCCGTCAGGGCGGCAAACAGCACGGCGGCTGTACCCAGCACAAAAGCAAGCTTTTTCATACCGCAAGTGTAGCATATCAAAACGTATTATTCCATAAGAATACAACCGGCGGCGCAGCCCGCAGATTATACCGGCCGGTTCTCTTGAAAACTGAAGTTTTTCGAAGGAACCCTATTTATTCCGGAAGGTACCATGCCGATATTGTACATATGAGAATTAAAACCTTTCTATATGCAGTACTTCTAACGCTGACCGCTACGGCCGCTTTTGCAGGGACTCCGTACAAAATCGGAGTCATTGCCTCATATTATGCGGATAAATTCCATGGCCGTACTACCGCCAATGGCGAGGTATTTAACATGTACGGCTATACCGCAGCTCACAAAACACTGCCTTTTAATACGATTGTAAAGGTTACGAACCTTGAGAACGGAAAATCAATTTCGGTACGTATCAATGACCGCGGGCCGTTCATTCCCGGAAGGGAAATCGACCTGTCAAAGGCCGCCGCCATTAAGCTTGATATGATGAAGCGCGGCACGGCAAAAGTATCATTAGAAATCATCCAGAGCACCGACCTGAAGGCCATGGAAGCGGAGCAGGTTTCTACCACGCTCGTTCCGGGAAGCCGCTGGGACATCCAGCTCGGCGCATTCTCAGACTTTGCCAATGCGGAGACGCTTGCACAGCGCCTGCTTGCATCCGGCTTTAAGAATGTAGTGTACCAGAAGACCAAGACGGTTACCCGCGTGGCCCTGCGCAATATTGCGGCGGAGGACGTGGAGGAACTGATCGATCAGCTTGAGCGCAAAGGCTTCACCACCCACTTTGTCCACCGCCGCACGGCAAAGAATTAAGTACACCCCGATTCCGAGGTGCACTGCAAGTTCCTGTCAGTCCGTCAGCAGACGGCACCGCCGGGAAGCTTCACGTCATTCAGATGCAGGCCGACAGCCCCGACAGCAGCCTCTATGCCCCGCACCACATCGGGCAGGGACAGGCTCGGAGTTGACGGTCTGCCGACCACCTGCGGCGTAATAAACGGCACATGCATGAATCCGCCGCGAACGCCGGGATATTTTTTAGCCAGCGTATACAGCACACCATACATCAGATGATTGCAGACAAATGTTCCCGCCGTATTTGACACGCTCGCAGGCAGTCCTGCATCCTTGATGGCCTGAACCATCGCCTTTATAGGCAGCGTAGCAAAATATGCAGGATCGCCGTCAGCAAAAATCGGCTCATCCACAGGCTGATTACCCTCATTGTCTTTTATACGCGCATCATCAATATTGATTGCCACGCGCTCAGGGGTAATGTCAAACCGGCCGCCGGCTTGTCCGATGCAGAGCACAGCATCGGGCTTTTCACGCTCAATAGCGGCCTGAACCGTTGCGATTGACTTTCTGAACACCGTAGGCACCTCAAGCTTTACCACCTGAACGGAACCTACCGTATCCTTTACCAGCTTTACGGCCTCCAGCGCAGGATTCACCGAATCCCCGCCGAACGGGTCAAATGCAGTAAGCAACAGCTTCATACAAAGCCCCCGCTAAAACGCCAGCACGTACATGAGTACGATATGCAGCGCAAGCATGGTCAAAGCAACCGGCAGCTGTGCTTTTATAATAGAATACTTATTGCGTGTCTCAAGCAATGCGGCGGGCATAATATTAAAGTTCGCAGCCATCGGCGTCATAAGCGTACCGCAGTAGCCTGCCGTCAGACCGAGCGCACCGACCACCACAGGATTCGCACCCTGCGCAATCAGGAACGGAATACCGATACCTACCGTAATCACAGAGAAAGCGGCAAAACCGTTGCCCATGATAATCGTGAACAACGCCATGGAGATACAGTACACGGCGGTGGCAACAAAGTGATTGCCGTCAGGGATAATGGCTTTAACACCGTTTGCAATGACCGTTCCTACACCTGCGGCGGTGAACAGCGCGCCCAAGGCAGCCAGCAGCTGCGGCAGGATTCCTACCGGGCCCACATTATCCATAAGGCGGGTACCGTCAGTTACAGCATATCCCGGCTTGCACTTAAAGATGGCGTACGCCGCAAACAGGGCAACCAGAGCAGACATACCGATGGCGTTGTTCGCGCCAAGCTTTTTCCAGAACGTGGCGATAAGCACGGCGGCCACAGCAAGCGTCAGCGCAGGCAGGAATACCTTGTAGCCGAATTTGTTTGCATTGCCCCGCGTCTGTTCGGCGGAAGGCACATCGCTGCGGCTCTGCTGCACTTTGTTCAGTGCGGACAGCGCAGCAATCACGATAACGCAGATACCCGTTATGAATTTAGGTACATACGGACCGGCGATAAACGTAAAGGCAAGGATAAACCAGAAAGCGGCGGTACATGCCCTGACCTTCAGGTTCTTGTCTTTGAGCGCCTTAAGCCCCACCAGTATAAACACAATACCGATGACAATATAAAAGATTTCAGCGACAGTCTTTGAAAGTCCCCATTTTGCAATCTCACTAAGATTAAGCATTACGTCCATTACTGCACCTCCTTATTTTTTACCTGCAAACTTTTTCTTCAGTTTTAAATCAAACAGCAGGTTGGCGGCAATGCCGACGATAACGGCAGCCACCGCAATGGGCCAGGACTGCAGCGCGATATTAAGCGCGTCCACATTATAGCCCTGATCTTTTAAGGTAGATGCAATCAGCAGTGTACCGGAAGCACCCATAAAGCAGTTCTGGGCAAAAAAGTTACCGTAGTTTTCAGCGCCCGCGGCAAGACCTTTAATCTCATCCTCGGTCTTTTCATCCATCTCACCGTATTCAGCAACGGCGGCACCCTGTGCCATAGGATTGACCAGCGGACGTACGAACTGGGGATGACCACCAACACGCAGTGAGAACGCAGCGGCGGCAGCACGGATAACCAGATAGACGGATACCACTTTTCCTACCGTGGCGTTCTTTATCTTTTTGATAAAGTCCACGGCCTTGTCCTTAAGACCGAACCGCTCGCAGATGCCGATTACAGGCAGCGTGAGCACGAACAGCGTGGCAGTTCTGTTGACCAGAAAAGAGTTTCCCAGCGTTGTAAGAATAGCAAGCGGTGAAAGGCCAGCTACCAGACCCGTAACCAGACCGGCGATAACAACCGTAGCGATTGTATCCAGCTTCAGAATAAAGCCGACAACTACGATTAAAACTCCGATAAGCTTCAGCAGTTCCATGATACACTCCTTTATTTGTAATATCAGGTAAAGTGTATTGTGTCACAGGATTTTGTGCAACTGCTGACAGAAGCAGAATACAGGATAAACAGCCGTGCTCAGACGCAGATATGTCCGCCGGAAAGAATCTGTACGGAGTCTGCATATATATCAGGATTATGCATGACGATATCAAAGTGCCCCGCAGCATCATGGGTCCCGCCGAGCGCAAGGTTCCGGCCCAAGCCTATATGGAACGTTCCTGCCGTACTTTCATCTTCTATATAAGACTGCCCTGCACAGCGGGCACATTCATTCAGACCTATGCCGAATTCAACGGCATAAAACATACGCGGATCATGAAAGCTTTCCATATAAGACAGCAGCCGCGCGGCATCGCTGTTCTGCGCCCGGTCAGCCTGCAGGCGGCCGCCGGTAAACTGTGTCCTGACAGGGCTGGCCGGCGTTCCAAGATATCCCAGCGATCCGTCTATGACCACCGTACCCTGCGCGGAATCCTCCACCACCGGCACATACACTTCAAAGCTGGCGGAGCTGAAGCTGCCGCGGCGGCCGGTTCTGCCGCTGAAAAATCCCGGACGGCGTCCGCGCATTGAAAACACTGCATCCGTACCGGCAGGAGTCGTCACGTGCAGCTCGGACGCTTTTTTCAAATACGGCAGCAGTCGCCGCGCATTCCGCTCCGCAGTTTTAGTGCTCATGCCGATAAAATCGCTTTCAAACAACGACCTGCCGTTGTTGGTGGACAGCGGCAGCGACAGGAAACGCGCTCCGTGCTTAAGCGCAAAATCAACGGCATCTGTGGTGATAAAAGAATATGTAGTGGCGCCGACCACTACGTCCGCATATGACATTATATTGCGCATGGACTCAAGCAGGCGGCCGTCCTGAATCTGCTGCACGGGCAGCACGGACAGCTTGGTCACGGCGCCCCGCTGCTCCGCCTGCCGAATGCACGCATCGGCTTCCGTCCGGTGACATTCATCAGTGATAAAATAAAAAACTTCGTTACGCTTCACACACAGCCAGTCATTTATGATGATGGCCGCCGCCGTTTCAATATCCATACCGCGCCATTGTAGCGCAACAGGCGCGCTTTGGCAAACAGCATGAAAAACGTCGCGGAAAACACTCCCAAATTCGGAGTATAGGCTCCAGCAGGCCCGCCTGTACCAAACGGCGTTTCCGTGCTACGGTGTAGGCAGAACATGAAAATCGTATTGTACAGCACTAATTCAAACTATCTCAGCGCATTTCCTCGGGCGGATGATGCTTGCGGCGGCAGGCGCAGCAACAGGTACAGCAATGCAGGCAGTCCTGCCGGCACGCAAGACGACGGCCGCGATGAAGCGCAGCCGCCCGTATCATACACGCGGTTCCCGCCGCGATGCAAAGAATGGGAGCGCATGGCGCGGGCTTTTCCCGAGCACCAGTTCTACGTGGTGACACAGCAGCCCGGCATGTTCATGCTTGACGTGCCGCCGGTCGGCGTAAGGGCAGCCGCCAGTACGGACTCACCGGTTCCTGCGCCCGTGCAGTACATCGTACACGAGCTTGAGCGCACAGAAGACATCGCGCAGCTTATCGCGGGGCTGCAGCCGGACGCGGCAGTTGCGGCATCATTCTGGACGGCCCCCTATGACTGGGCGCCCATCAAGGACGCCATGATCGCACAGCAGCTTGAGCAGGCCGGCGTCCGCACGGTGTGCCACCCGCCTCACGCCGCGGCAGTCTGCTTTGACAAATACCAGACACACCAGAAGCTTGAGTCGCTCGGCTTTACCGTGCCGCGCGGCGTCTATGTACACCACGAACTATTCTGGTGTGAGCGCGGCCACCATCAGGTAAAGACCAACGTGTACAAAGAATACGTCCTGTCGCAGCTGCGGCAGCTGCACTACCCCGTCATCATAAAAGAAACCGTTGGCCTGAGCTCCTACCGCATGGAAGTGGCCGTATCCTACAAGCAGGCGCTGGCATGGCTGCAGTCCGGCAAAAACAGCGCTGACCATATTGTGGAAGAATATATAGAAGGTATACAGTTCGGTACAGAAATCTACGGTACGCCCGGCGCGTACCGGGTGCAGCCGCCGTTTATGTTCAGCGTGAATAAATACGGCATAACCAGTCCCAAACAGAGCGTAAAACTAGGCCCCGTAACCGGCGGAGCCATGCAGCTGAGCGAGCTTAACAGCATGCTCACGCGCCTTGCGGAATCTCTGGGTCTTTCCGGCATAGCGCAGGTGGATCTGGTGCTGAGTCCGCAGAACGGCGGCACGTGGTACATCATCGAAATAAATCCGCGGCTGTCCGGAATGACGGAAAGCTACGCCGCGGCCTACGGCAAAAACCTGTACGAACTGATTCTGCAGGCAGCGGGAGTGCTGCCCGCCCCGCAGCAGCGGCAGCCGGACTTTACCTGCAACATTAAGCTGCCGCTGCTTACCGACGCTCAGATGAAACGGCTCCATGACGTTCCGTACGTAGTCTATGTAAGCCGCGTGCATAACCGGGAGGCAAAGCAGGAGCGCGAAAAGGGATACTGCGAGCTTATTTTTACGGCACCCACGATTCCGCAGCTTGAGCAGGAGCTGGAAGAGCTTGCGCATGACTACGCCGATCTTATGGAAGAAAGCTTTGTGGACGGAACCCGCCGGATGCTGCGCACGCTCGCGGAGCAAACGGACACCCCGTAACCCGCACGCGTTTCCGCAGGGTAAAGACGGTTATTCGATGAACCTGCTCCGCAGCAGCGCGATCTCTGCCTTGTAGCCGTCATGCTCATTCGGAGTTTCCAGTATGAACGGCAGTCCGCGCAGCGCCGGATGGTTGATCACGCGGCACAGCGCCTCAAGGCCGATGGCGCCCTGCCCGATTTTCTGGTGGCGGTCTTTATGAGAACCGAGCCCGTTCATGCTGTCGTTCAGATGTACCGCGCGCAGGAGCGGCAGTCCCACCGTTTTATCAAACTTTGTAAGCACCCCGTCCAGATCATTCACAATGTCATAGCCGCCGTCCCAGACATGACAGGTATCAAGGCACACGCCTGTCGTCTGATTGAAAGGAATCTCAAAAGCCGTGCCGGCCGTCTGAGCCGCATACACCGCTTCGGCGCGGCTTAAAATCTCGTGGACTTCCTCAAACGTGCGTCCGATCTCCGAGCCCTTGCCCGACATGGTCTCCACCAGAATCACCGTGAGCGGCCTGCAGCCGACTGTATTCCCGCCGCCGGATTCCTTCACGGCAGCGTCAGCTCCGGCACCCGTGTCCGCGGCGCCGTCCGCCCCGCCCGGTGTCCTGATCGTTGTACTGGCCGCAGCCGCGCGGCCCAGCAGATCCGCGGTGAGATGCATGCCGGTGTCCGCCCCCTGCTGCACGTGGCTGCCGGGATGAAAGTTGTAGTAGTTGCCCGGCGTATATGCCAGCCGGTGCAGATCATCAAGCATGGTACGGTATGCATAGTCGCGCAGCCCGGCGTCCGCGGCGCAGGGATTCAGCGTATACGGAGCATGCGCAACCAGCGGTACAATGCTTTGCACGTTATTCCCGCTGCGGTACCGCGAAAGGAACGCGGCAACATCATCAGGATCAAGCGTCTTTGCGGCGCCGCCACGCGGATTGCGTGTAAAAAAAGCGAACGTGTCCGCCGCCAGCTCCGCGGCCTCCGCCCCCATGGCGGTGTATCCTTTAGAACATGATAAATGACATCCGATATGCAGCACAGCGGCCTCCTTACATTATAGGAACCTTATATTCTGCGGGGCAGCGCTCCGGTCTCCACACAGCACGGGCAAATCCCGGCGGGAGCGGCTGCCGAGCGTAAAAACTAATTTCCCTGTTTTCTTACCCGATTTACTTTAATTTTGCAAGTATGTGTGCTATAGTTTTTGCATGCTTGATATCAACGAACAGAAAAAAATTGCCGTGCTCATAGACGCGGATAACACCCAGTATACAAAGCTCGGCGCCATCCTGTCAGAGATCGCAGTGCACGGGCATATCATCACAAAGCGTGCATACGGCGATTTTTCCTCCGAAAACCTTAAAAAGTGGAAGGACAAGCTCAACGAAAATGCCATCATACCTGTACAGCAGTTTTCATACACCCAGGGCAAAAACTCCTCGGACTCTGCCCTCATCATCGATGCCATGGACCTGCTGTACACCGAAAAATACGATGCGTTCGCCATCGTGTCCAGCGACAGCGACTTTACCAAGCTTGCGTCCCGGCTCAGGGAATCGCAGGAATTCGTGTTCGGCGTAGGCCGCAAGCAGACGCCCGTTTCATTCGTGAACGCATGCGATGACTTTATTTTTATAGAAAATCTTACGGAGGAAGCGGCTGATTCCGCAGCAGAAGCAGCAGACGCCGCTGCTGCCGAAAAGCTTATCCCGCAGCGCAAGAAACATCCGCAGAATAAAAAGGCACCGGCGGGAGCAGGTACGGGCGCCAGCGGCGACACCATGACCGACCGCCAGTTCCGCCAGATCTACCGGCTGCTCATCAACGCCTACGAAAAATACGCGGACGAAAGCGGCTGGGCAAACGTTTCGGCGGCAGGCTCGCTGTTCAAACGCCAGAACCCGGGATTCGACACACGTGACTTCGGCTTTAAAAAGCTCTCTGACCTGATCGAATACCTGAACGATGACTTTGAGCTTACGCGCATTCCCGCCGCCAATGGCCGCGGCGCCACGCCGTACTACCGGCCGATAGAAAAATAAACCGCAGGGCAGGAGGCGGCGGGAGGCGGCAGCCTGTGGTAACGCCGGGGCAGCCACCATTTTGTCCCGACCAAGGTCGGGTCTGAGTCGAGGGACTTTCCCTGCATCTCTATCGCTGCCCGCAATCTGTGCATTACACAGCACCGGGTTGTCCTGCATCTTATACACGAGCCGAAAGTCCGAAAAATATGAAACAAGATTCCGCAGGTTTTCAAGAAGTTTTCATCGTGCTCTCAAAAAATTTTCAAATGACCTACCCAATCCGGCACGCCTGTGATATACTCCTTCCAGCTTTTAATATACAAAGTAAAAACAGGAGTTCAGGATGTTACATATCCCTCCCAGCATCATAAAAAAAACCGCAGTTTTCGTGACCGCTGCGATAATCGCAATGGCACTTGCGGCCTGCAAAATGGACATGGACGAATCTACCAGCGGCGGAAGGATTGTGCTGGCGCTGGACGGGGAGACTGTACAAAGCCTGAATAACGCAGTGCGCACGGCGCGTGCAGAGGAGCCCCCCGCGGATTCCTCAGCCGATACCGCCCAACAGAGCATCCCACCTGCATATGAAGGCACATATCTGGACATTGCGCTTACGGGCGCCGTGCAAAAAACCAAGACCATACCGGTGCAAGAAGGTATATCCGTTACCTTTGACGAGCTGCCGGCAGGTGTCAGCGTGCAGATAAAGGGAATCGTATGGCTGGAAGACCCGTTGCTCGGACGTATTGTCATTGCAGAGGGTATTTCAGAACCAATTGTCATAAAAGAAGGAGACAATCAGGCAACGTTGCCGCTGTCACTTCTGAGCGACTCCTTACAGGAGTCCCTTCCGAGCAAATTCCTGCCGCTTACGCTGAAAGCGCTCGAAGACGGTGCTATCAACATATCCGGTGCATGGTCTACGTTGCAGTACACAAAAAACGACGGGGAGATGACCGCACTGGCATCCAGCAGCATTGACGTGTCCGCCGGAGATGTGGTTTGCCTGTTTGCGGCAGCTTCTGAAAATGCAGGTAACGGTTCTACCTATATGAATATCTCCCCATCTGCCGACTGCGCGATATACGGCAACATCATGAGCCTGCTTACCTTAAGCGACGGCGAATGGAACCCGGATGCCACGGAACTGACTAAAAGAAGAGAGCTTGCCAAGCTGTTCTATAACAGTACTCATATCAAGAACCATCCGGGCAAGGCGTTGGTGATGCCTGCTACAACACTGAGTGAACTCTGTTATTCCTCCATGTTTACAGGCTGTACAAGCCTTACTGTTGCACCGGAGCTGCCCGCTACGACGCTGGGAGTGCAATGCTGTGATTCCATGTTTTATAACTGTACAAGCTTAACTACTGCTCCTACGATACTGCCGGCAACCACACTGACAAACTATTGTTACAACTCTATGTTCCGTAACTGTACGAGCCTGAAAAATGCGCCGGACCTGCCCGCAACTACATTGACAACAAAGTGTTATTCACAAATGTTCGACGGCTGCTCAAGTCTGACAAAAACACCGGAACTGCCCGCTACGACGCTGGCAGAAGAGTGCTATAACCAAATGTTTAACAAATGTACGTCGCTGATAACCGCATCTGAGATATCTGCCACCACACTGGCAAAAAAATGCTGTTATGGAATGTTCGATGGCTGCA
>CACZQF010000143.1 GCA_902783245.1 uncultured Spirochaetaceae bacterium
CCAGTTCCCTGCTGAAATCAGTCTCACTCAGATAGAATACAATCGATCCGCGGTACACCGTATAGCCGTCATAAAACGGGCATGAAATGATAATCCGGCCGTTCATACCATCCATGAGTACCGCAGCGGAGCTTCCCTCCGGTACAAGCAGGGATTCTGCAGCAGGTTCCGTACCGTTCTGCACGCCGGGCAGCTGTGTATATACTTTGTAGGACACAAGGCTGTCGGTCTGACGCAGCACATCATCCTTATAGGTACTAAAATGAATCCGGCCGCCCGACAATCCTAGAATCCTGATGCCCTCCAGCCCGCTGTGACCTGCAAGCAGTTTTCCGGTAAGCTGCGTACGATTCTGCACGTCGGTATCCTCAGGCTTTGATTCCAGATATGACTTAACTGCCGCATCATCCGCATATACAGTAAAATCACGTACAAGCGTCTGTATATAGGAATCAAGACAGTCTGCCGCGCCGTCCAGCTGCTTCTGTATTCCGGCAATCTTGACCGGCTGATAAAAGCGTGCCTCTATAAAAGAGAACAGTCCGCTGAAGGCTGTCAGTATGAATGCGGCGAAAAGAATTATGGTCAGCAGCAGGCTTACCGCTGTTTTTTGTCCTGACGTCACTGTTGTTCCTACTCCAAAAAAAGTGTACACAGAGGTACCGGCGGGTATTCCCCATGCTGCCGTCACACGGCTGCCATGCAGCTTCCGCAGCAGGGAATACCTCATCTTCCTTATCGGAAGAAAAATCATCTGTTATAAGTTATTTCATACAGTACGCAGCCGGCCGGACAGCATCCGTAGTAAAATCTCCGGTCCCTTAACAACACCCATATATTTTTGTATAATGTCGGTGATGATATCCGTACAGGAAGAAGAACAGAGAAAGACCAGATGTTTTCTTGTTGGTGAGCCCGGCAATGAGCTTTCGGAGCTCAGGGGCCTGGTTTCTACGCTGGGGCTTGAGACCATCTATACGCTCACGCTCACACGGCTGGAACCATCTCCTGCCTACGGCATCGGTTCAGGCAAGGCGAAGGAAATCGCCCGGATTGCAAAAGAGATTCAGGCCGACTGTATCATCTTCGACTTTACCATAGAACCGCGTAAGCAGCGTAACTGGGAAGCGCTCGCATCCATGCCCGTATTCGACCGGCAGGAAGTGATTCTCAGGATTTTCTCGCAGCGCGCACAGACTAAAGAGGCCGTGCTGCAGGTACAGCTTGCAAGGCTCATCTATTCTTTACCGCGCCTTGCACATATGTACGGAGATATGGCGCGGCAGCGTGGCGGAAACTACGGCTCCAAAGGCTCAGGCGAAAGCCAGCTTGAGCTTGACCAGCGTCAGGTACGCGAAAAAATCCTGCAGGTAAAAAAGGAACTTGCGCAGGTAGTCATAAACCGGCAGACGCAACGTAAAAAGCGCACCAAAGATGATGTGCCCGTCTGCGCGCTCGTCGGCTATACCAACGCAGGTAAATCAAGCCTGCTCAACGCGCTTACCGGCGCGGATGCGCTGGCCGAGGACAAACTGTTCGCCACGCTCGACACTACGACACGCCAGCTGTCATTCAAAGAAGGTAACAACATCCTTTTAACCGATACCGTCGGTTTTATCAGTAATCTGCCGCACAGCCTTATTCAGGCATTCAAATCAACGCTGGAGGAAACCGCGCTCGCTGATCTGCTCATCATCGTCATAGATGCTTCTGATCCCGCCGCGGAAATGCAGTACCGCACGGTGAGACAGGTTTTGCACCAGATAGGCGCGGATTCCGTGCCGTCCGTCAGCGTTCTGAACAAAATGGACAGGCTTTCCGGCGATGACATCATCTTCCGCAGATTGGACGAGCTGTTCCCCGATGCCGTGCGCATCAGCACAAAAGAGCGTCAGGGATTCGACAAGCTTACAGATGCCGTAAACGACGCCGTTTTCGGCAAAAAACAGGACTTTATCATCCCGCTGCAGGACCGGCAGGCGCTGCAGGCCGTCAGAAAAAAGGGCGTCATCTACCGCGAAGAATGGCTGGACGACGGTATACACCTTACGGCGCGTATACGTCCGGTGCATCAGGCCGCGCCGGAGCTGCGCCATTCATTGTTTTTCCAGAAGCTGATGCAGGAGCAGCCCGATCATGACCATAATTAACAAAATACTGGCTGTCATCGCGCTGCTTCTCTGCGCCGTCATCATCACAGGTACCGTCGTTGTATTCGCCGTGCAGAAAGGCGGCTTTCATTCCGCATTCAGGAAAAACGACCCGTCGCCGCAGTCATCCCGGTTCACCGCTATGAATTCCTTTAACGAGCTCGGGCAGATCCGGGCCGTCACCAGGAAGGAGCCGGCGCACGAAGACGGCGTGACCGTAGTGCTTACTCCGTGGCTTGCCTTTGAAAAAGGTAATGACTCCGCGTTTTCAGAGGAGCTTGCCCAGAAAAGCCGCCAGATCAGAAGCCTGATTCACGGCTATTTTTCACAGCACACGGAAACAGAGCTGCTTAACAAAGGTGAGACAGCTGTAAAAGCGGAGCTTCTGGAGCTCATAAACGGCCAGCTGGTCATGGGTAAAATAGCGGCAGTCTATTTCGGTGAATACATGTATCTGGAATAAGTATGCAGA
>CACZQF010000144.1 GCA_902783245.1 uncultured Spirochaetaceae bacterium
ATCTTTCTTGCAGAAGTAGAAAAAGTATCTACGCGTCCTGAAGCCGCCTCAAGCACTGCCCGAGGCATAAAAAAAGCGCCGTAAGCGTAATGCTTACGGCGCCGATTGGTCGGGCAACCGGGATTTGAACCCGGGACCTCTAAGTCCCGAACCTAGCGCGCTACCAGCTGCGCTATTGCCCGAGTTTGAAAAAAAGACCCATTCACTTGGTGAATGGGTCTTAGACGGGAGCGACGGGGCTCGAACCCGCGATCTCCGGCGTGACAGGCCAGCGCGATAACCAACTTCGCTACACCCCCGTGATGTTGTTAAGTATATACACTCGGTATTTTTATGTCAATAGGATAAAGAACAGAATTTGCAAAAAACATAAATTTTACAAAAAAACAGTAATTTTCAACAAAAGCCACCGGCGGTTCTGCAGCGATGCTTCTCAAATAATTAATTACAGGATACTATTATTATATGACCAGTATGAAACTCATCAAGGACACGCCGACATATCCGGAAAACGGCGTAATATACGAGGGAGATTATCTCAAAGACATTCCCTTTGACCACTATATTTCAAAACAAGCCGTTCCGACTGACAACGTGTATGATATCAGAGATTTTGGAGCAATCCCGGATTCTGAATACCTTTGTACAGAAGCGTTTAATCAGGCTGCTGTTGAAGCGGCAAAAACAAAGGGCACAGTGCTTGTAGCAGGCGGAAGCTATATTGCAGGCAGCATAGAATTATTTTCCGACACAACATTGTTCATTGAATACGGTTCTTCGCTTTGCGCTTCCAGAGACCTTACGAAATTCTCCGATGCATTTCTGGCAGTAAAGAACGCACAAAATGTACGGATCACCGGCGGAGGAAAAATCCACGGCAACGGTGAATACTTTGTTAACCTGCCCAAAGACAAGCCCAGGCTCACGCCGCTCGGCTACACAAAGCTGCCGCCCGAACTGAAGGATCCGCTCGGGTATCCGGAAGATACCATCCGTTTTGCGTATCGCGCAAGGATCCGCTATGCGAACGACCGCTGGAAGACAGGCGCGCCGAACATCAAGCGCCCGATGTACACGGTCTGGATCCGCGGCAGTAAAAACATAACGGTGGAAAACATTATTATTGAGGATGCGCTGGACTGGACGCTGGATATTGATTTTTCAGAAGACGCTCTGGTACAGAACTTTGTTATCAACAATAACCGCCACGTGGCAAACAGCGACGGCATTGATGTGATGAGCAGCCGCAACGTTACGGTACAGCACGTGTTCGTATCGACGGCCGATGACGGCCTCTGCGTAAAAGCTCCGCTCAAGCAGGGACATGACGATCTGAACATTACGGATGCCGACATGCATATGGGGCCGGTAAAAAACGTACAGTTTACAGACTGTACCGTCTGCTCAGTAATGAATGCATTCAAAATCGGCACGGAAACATATTTTGACATTGAAGATGTAACGGTCAAAGACTGTACGTTTATAATGCCGGATATTTTCCCCGGCGGAGTCGGCGGCATTTCCATTGAAACCGCAGACGGATCACGGGTCAGGAACGTCACCGTAAAAAACATAAAAATGAGCAACATCGTGTGCCCGCTGTTTATCTGTCAGAACAAACGGAACAAATTCGGCTTTTTGAATGAGCAGGACAAGCAGGAAAAAGAACAGGGCGGTTCAATCCAGAATGTACGTATAGAAAATATTGAAGCACAGAATATGGAAATCCCGTGCCTTCTGACCGGCTTTGATGACGGAAACTACATCGGAAGAATCAGCGATATTTCTGTAAAGAACTTCAGCGGCCGGTATCTGGATAATCAGGAAATACTTGATATTAAAGAGAAGCTGTTCGAAAGCATCACGGACTATCCGGAAAGCAATGGATTCGGAGACATGCCGGCATACGGCTTCTTTGTCCGCCACGCACGGAATGTAACGCTGGAAAACGTACACATAACGCCGCGCTCGTGCAACACGCGGAAAGAGATTCTGTTCCAGGACTGCTTATAGCGCGGCGGCCGCCTGCTCCACTTTCTGCACAAAATCAGCGCCCCAGTAGCTGCACAGCAGTTCATGCGCCTGATCCTGCAGCTCCGGCACTACATACTTCTGCAGCTGCTGCAGGTTATTGAGCAGATATGAGCGGCACTGACAGTCAAGCGCAGCGCGTTCCTGCTGAGTCAGTACAGGGCTGCCGCCGGCCTGCTGCATGTCCTTCAGCCATGAATACAGCACTGTGAACACACCTGAGGCAGAGCACACCTGCTCCCACCGGTGCAAGTCCGTAATGGCCGAGGCGGACGAAATGCCTTCCGTTATGTCGTAACGTATCACCGCACACGGTACGGACGCATACCGCGCGGCATAATAAGAAATAAAAAAGTACAGCAGCAGGTCGTCTGCCATGACGCAGTACAACGGAGGAATCTGGGAAAAAGCCTGCAGGTACAGCTCCCGGCTGATCAGCTTGCCTGTCACAAAACCGATCTGGTTCGACTCCACTAAAAAGCCTTTGAATATCTGATCGCCGTCAAGCACGCCGTCATACATGCGGTTCGCCGTCTGCTGTATCCGCGCGGCACGCAGGCACAGCACATCGTCAGGTTCATCGCCGCACCACACCTCCATGCCGCCCTGTACAATATCCGCACCGGTTTCATCAGCCCGGCGGTACAGCGCGCTGAGCGCGCTGTCAAGAAACATATCATCGCTGTCAAGCATGGCTATCGAACGGCCGTGCGATTCAAGCACCGCCGTTCGCCGTGCTTCGAGCACTCCCTTGTTTGACGAATGCCTGACGTATGTAACGGGAACATGCGTTGTACGCCGGAACTGCTTTACCAGCTGCGCGCAGGTACGTCCGGTATCATCGGTACCGGGACTGCAGTCATCTACCACCACCAGCTCCAGACCGTCAAGCCGCTGTGACGCTGCACTTTCAAGGCAGCGCAGCAGCTTACGCTCCGTATTGTAGACCGGTATGCAGCCAGATACCTGTATGTCCTGTTTTTTCGAAAAAATACCCATATCCGTACCAGCGCGGCGGCAGCAGGCCGCAGCTACCGGGCAGCCTTATAGATGGCGGCGATATCCTCAAGCCCCAGCTTTTTAACCGCACCGATCGTGCGCGTTTTTTTCCATGTACAGTTATAGGCAAGCGTCTCGCACTGCTCATCGCTCAGATTCAGTCCCAGCTGTGTGAGCGTTACCGGCATATTTATTGAAGCAAAGAATTCTGTCATAAGCCGGATACCCTCAAGCGCGGCATGCTCCTGTCCGCCGTCCAAAGAAACACCGAACACGCGCTCGGCAAGCTGCGCAAACCGCGTGATATTGTCCTTGTACACGTAATGAGCCCACGCAGGCCATACGGCAGCAAGTCCTGCGCCATGAGTCACATTGAACATGCCGCCGAGCTCGTGCTCAAGCTGATGCGAACCCCAGTCACCGTCACCCACCGGGCCGGTGGTTCCGTTATGAGACAGGCTGCCCGCCCACATAACCTCAGCACGGGCATTATAGTTGTGCGGATCTTTAAGCAGGATCGGCGCATTATGGATAACAGTTTTAATAACTGACACCGCAATACCGTCGATCAGCTCAGAATTGTCAGTATGAGCGGTAAACCACCGCTCCAGCGTATGCATGATAATGTCCGTACAGCCGCTTGCAGTCTGGTACGCAGGCAGGCTGTAGGTCAGCTCGGGATTCATGATGGCAAACTTGGGCCGGCACAGGTTGCTGCTGAAGCCGCGCTTCTGGTTGCCGTCCAGATCATTTGTAATGACAGAAGAATCGCTCATCTCGCTGCCGGCTGCCGCAATGGTAACGATACATCCCACAGGAGCGCAGGCTTTGGGCGCAGAAATTCTGCCGTAGATATTCCATACAGGAAAATCATTGGCAAGACCGTAGGCAATGGCCTTGGAGGAATCTATGACAGAGCCGCCGCCCACCGCAAGGATAAAGTCCACGCCCTCAGCCTTACACAGGGCAATTCCTTTTTCTACGAGTGAAAGCAGCGGATTCGGCTGTGCGCCGCCTAAAGAAATGTAGTCCACCGAATGTTCTTTCAGTGAAGCGTACACACGGTCAAGCAGACCTGACTTTTTGGCAGACTGCCCGCCGAAATGTACAAGCACCTTACGACAGCCATACTCCTGTATAAGCTCACCGACCTTCGTTTCTGTGTCCCGCCCGAAAATTACACGGGTGGGTGTATAAAACTCAAAATTTTTCATGCCATCAGTATAGCATACTTTACGGCATATACAACATTTTTTTTACGGCAGACGATACAGTAGTATACGATTTGACTCACCTACAGAGATGCCCAGTACGTAAGGCTTTCCTGCAGATCATGCACTCCCTCAAAGACAAGCAGCGCGTCAGGAAGCTCGCGGCGGATTTCCGGCAGCAGCTTATCCCAACCCATAATGCCTTTACCCAGACCGACTTCCACAAGCTCACCGTTCTCAGGAACAAAATCCTTTATATGGAAAATCACGATTTTATCGCCGAACAAATCAAGGCACTCATGGAAAATATCATAACGGCGCTCATAATTGTCTATGCACAAGTAATTGAACAGATCAACCGTAGTACGCACAAAGCCGTTGTCGAGTTCTTTCAGGAACCGCTGCATCTGCTTAGGACAGTAGATGCAGTGATGCCATGCGCCCTCCGCTGACAAAAAGCTGCCGGCCTGCCGCGCCGCATCTGCAAGCGGAGCAAACACGCCGGTCACTTCGGCAAACGCCTCCTCCGTCTGGTTCCGCGGATTATACGTCCACGGCTCATCATTGTAGCTTCCGGTTTCGCTGGCTACATACAGCGCACCGAATTCTTTTGCTTTTGCCAGATGGTCGGCAAACTTAGCCTGACCGGCGGTAACAACCGCTTTATTTGAATGTACCGGATTAAAATAGGCGCCGAGAATAGGAATTTCCACGCCGTTATCGTTAAATCCGGAGCGGATTTCCTGTATGACCTGGGGTGTAAGCGTTCCGGGCGCACCGTTCTGCCCCTTTATAGCCTTGGCAATGGCAAGCTGCACGCCGTAGAATCCAAGCTCATGGATTTTGCGTCCCAGCTCCGCAGCAGTGGTGTTCGTTCCGATATCATGGGGTCGTATACAAAGCTTCATAACGGTATCTCCTTATACGTATATGGGAACCTCGAAAAACTTCAAGCATCAAAGATGCCAAGCATCAGCGATGCCAAACATCGAAGATGTCCTTTTTCGAGGTATCTTTGAAAATGCGATGTTTCAATTCCTGCTATTTTCAGGAATTAAAACTCGCCGGCTTCGTTGAAAAATCCACAAAAGCAGGTTTTTCGACGAAACCATATGTACCTTAAAAACTCATCTATATGACTTCCGTATGTACACAGTACAATCATACCTTTTTTACGGCGGAGGCACAACGCGCAATTTGAACCGCCGCAAAAAAAGCTTGACAACTGCATGAAGTAGGTATATATATAATATTGTAATCAGTACAATATTATGTACAATACAAAATACAGTATACACAAGGAGAACACTATGAAGCAGTGGGTATGTAAAGTTTGCGGCTATGTCTATACCGGAGACAATGCGCCTGATGAATGTCCTCAGTGCCATGCATCCTCAGACAAGTTTGAGGAAAAAAAGGCGACTGAAGGATTTGCCTGCGAGCATGAAGTGGGAATTGCCAAGGGACTTGATCCCGAGGTTGTTCAGGGACTCAAAGACAATTTTAACGGTGAATGCTCCGAAGTGGGTATGTACCTTGCCATGTCACGTCAGGCTGACCGCGAAGGATATCCTGAGATCGCAGAGGCATTCAAACGCTATGCATTTGAAGAGGCCGATCATGCATCACGTTTTGCGGAAATGCTCGGTGACGTACTGACGAACTCCACCGAAAAGAACGTGCAGATGCGCGCCGATGCAGAGGCAGGTGCCTGCGCAGGCAAGCTGGAGCTTGCAAAGCTGGCCAAAAAGCTCGGCTATGATGCGATCCATGACTCCGTGCATGAGATGGCAAAAGACGAAGCCCGCCACGGCGCAGGATTCAAAGGCCTGCTCGCCCGCTACTTTAAATAAGGGCCCGCAGAATATAATAGTATAGAGAACCACGAAAAACTTCCAACATCTACGATGTCAACATCGTAGATGTCCGTTTTCGAGGAAGCCTATATTCCCGCACATCCGTGCGGGAATGCCGGGCTTTCTGTTCCATTCCGAAGATCCGGCACGGGAAGGGATTATGTCAGACAACAGTTATCTTAAAATCGCCGAGGCGGGGCTCAGGCCTTCCGTGCAGCGTACGGCAATCTATGAATACTTGTACGAGCATCCGGTTCATCCCACGGTAGATATGATTTATACCGCGCTTTCACCTGAGTATCCCACTCTTTCAAAGACTACCGTCTACAATACGCTCAAGGCATTTGCCGACCACGGACTGGTACAGTCCATTCAGATAGAAGAGGACAAAGTACGCTATGACGCCGATATACGTCCGCACCTGCATTTTAAGTGCATCCGCTGCGGCAGCGTCTATGACGTCTTTGCCCCGGAAAACTCCCGCGGCATACAGAACGCACATTCTAAATGCTGCACGTTTCTTCCGGAAGGATTCATTACACAGAAAATACAGACCAACATCTGGGGCATCTGTGCAAGCTGTTCGGTCGTACCGGCCGATATGGAGCAGCCGCACGCTGAAAACTGATTCGTACGGCGGGGTTTATTCCCTGCTGCACTGCGAATCCGCAGTGAGGTATGTTGATTTTTTCGGCTTCTGCCTGAGATTCCCGTAATACATCGCTGTTTTTTCATCGATAATGTACATGTAGGAGTTATCATGAAAAAACACTTTGTTCAGGCAGCAGCGTATTCCGCGCTTGCATTTTTTACCGGCATCTCTGTTTTTACCGGCTGTGCCTCTAACAAAACCCCGGACGGAGCGACAATAGCTGCAGTTCAACAAACGGAAGATACTGCCATTACGCTGCTGAAGAACGACCAGTATGATCAGGTTCGGCAGCTTTTTGAAACAAAAGGCGATATCTCCGGTACCGATGAAGAAGGCAATACAGTTCTTCATATTGCGGCAAAGAAAAACAATGCCGACCTTGTACAGTTTTTTATTCTGAAGGGCGCTGACCCGTCCTTAAAAAACTATCAGAGCGAAACTCCGCTGCATACTGCCATAAAATTCACGAGCCTTGAGTCTGCCCGCGTGCTCATTCAGAACGGCAGCGATATTTTTGCAAAGGATGGCAACGGCAGAACTGCCCTTGAAAACGCGGTGGGCCAGAGCGCGATTTTCAGCGATATTATGATAACCGACGTCACTGCCCGGATGCATGATGAAAACGGACAGAATATCGTCCACTATTTTGTAAAAAGCCGCAACAGCCAGGCTGTAAACCAGTGCATCGCAAAGAACGTGCTGCTCGATGAGCCCGACAATGACGGCAATACGCCGCTTGCGCTTGCGCTGAAAGACTCTGATCAGGTAGTATCGGCCGGTATTGCCGCCGCACTGCTCAAAGCAGGTGCGGAACCGGTTCCCGGCGACTATGAATATTTTGAAAATTCCGTGCTCACGCGCAACCTGTCCATGCGGTTCGATGATGGCCAGACTTCACTCCATATAGCCATATCAGCCGGCCACAACGGCATAGCGCAGTATCTGCTGGAAAACGGAGCTTCAACCTCCGCAAAGGACATTACCGGCGCCACACCGCTGCACTGTGCGGTACGCTACGGAAACGTGCCTATCACACAGCTGCTGCTCAACTACGGAGCCCGCACGAACATACAGGATTCTCTGGGTAAAACGCCGCTGCTGCTTATCATACCTAAAGAACAGCAGAACGACACCTATAAAACATTGCTTGCCAGCGGTGCAGACACCACCGCAGCCGACACCTACGGTGACACCGTACTGCACATAGCCACCATGACAGGCGCTTCAACGCAGGTACTGCAGACACTGCTCGACTCCGGCGCGAACATCAACGCACGCAACAAGCAGGGCGTTACACCGCTGATTCTTGCCGCAGAGCTGAACAATCTGGATCATGTACGGTTCTATGTAGAGCACAATGCGGATATCTATGTACAGGATGAAAACGGCGTAACGCCGCTGCTGCTCGCGCTTGCAGATCCTGAAGGACGGCTTCCGGAAGTCGTTACGGCGCAGACCGTCAATACCCATGACTCGGCAGGAAATACGCCGCTGCATAACGCCATCCTCAACGATGCACCGATCGAATCCATATCCTATATATTGTCGCTGCATCCTGACGTGAACAGCCGCAACAGCGAAGGCAACACACCGCTGTACCTTGCCGTTGAAATGAGACGGCTTGATGCAGGCTCTCTGCTGCTTGCAGAGCATGCAGATATTTTTACGGCGAACACAAGCAACTACTCACCGCTGCGCCTTGCGCTGACCGGCGGCGAATCGCTTACGGAATGGCTGCTTACCTCATCCACACTTTCAGCGACCGACGGCAACGGCAATACCGTTCTGCATTATGCCGCAGAATGGCAGCTTGAAAAGTCAGTCATCACACTGCTGGACAAAGGCTGCCGCCCCGATGACGTGAACGGAAACGGAGAAACTCCGCTGTTCAATGCGGCAAAATCGAACGATCCGCTTATCATCAACACGCTCGTAAAGCGCGGCGCAAGCATACAGGTACGCGACACCATGGGCAGCTCTCCGCTGCATACCGCAGTACGCTGGAACGCGGTGGCCGCGGCACAGCAGCTGCTGAATCTGGGAATCGATGTTGACGCTCAGAATTCGGACGGCACAAGCCCGCTTGCAGAAGCTGCGCTGAGCGGAAAAAAGGACATGGTGGATCTGCTGCTTTCAAACGGTGCAAATCCTGATTCCGCGGACGTACAGGGCAAGACGATTCTGATCAATGCCATCCGCAGCCAGAATATACAGGTAGTGAACACCATGCTTGCGGCAGGCGCCAACCCGCACCTGCAGGAAGTAAACGGACAGAACGCCTATCATGAGGCTGTCCGCACGGGCAATACTGACATTATCAAGGTTATCCGCAACGCAGGCGCGAATCCCCTCACAAGAGATAAAAACGGCAGGACACCGTTCTCATACGCGCTGCCGCAGGGCAATGACGTTGCAAACATTCTTACAGCAACCGATCACAACATGACGGATTCGGACGGCAACACGTTCATGCACATTGCCGTAAAAGAAAAGGCAGCGCAGAGCCTGCTGCAGCATTTTACGGAAGAAGGCTATCCGTTTGACAGCCGCAATGCAAACGGCGAAACACCGTTGTACATTGCCGCAGAGTCGAACCAGATGCAGACCGCAGAAACACTTCTGCAGGCAGGTGCAAATCCGTTTACAACGAGCGACAAAAACGGAACCAGTCCGGTTACCATTGCGTTTGCAAACAAGAACACCGACCTGCTGCGTATGATCGCGCGGTATGCGGCGAACAAAACAGATATTAAAGGAAACAATCTGCTTCACTATGCCGCACGGCTGGGTACGGCCGACAATGTACGCCTGATACTGGAAAGCGGTATTGACGTGCAGGCAAAAAATATCGCGGGACAGACTGCCCGCGATATTGCAGAAAACTGGCAGCACAAAGATATCGCCGATCTGCTAAAGCAGATCGTTCTGCAGCAGCAGGGGCAGTAGCAGATGCTGCCGCTACGATTCAGTTGAAGTATTTTTAGCTGCAAGCCGGGCAAGCATTTTTCTGAATGCGCTGTCCGGCTTGTTCAGTTCTTTGGATCCGCGCGTAATCTTACACAACGACATGCCGAACATGCTGGCAATCTCACGCTGAGTGGTTCCTTTATCCATTTCCTTTACTAACAGCCAGCGGTTCGCAAAATCCTTGCGCTCGGCAGGCGTAAACAGGCACACAAAGAAATCATAAATAAAATCCGGATCATCAGATTCGGCAACAAGCATACACAGCTCACGAAAACTTTGTTCCAAAACTTGTTCTGTATTTACTTTATCTTTTCCCATACTGTCTTTAAATATACTATAGATTTCTTCAAAAGTCCAACAATGTTTTACAACAGCGCGGCGTCCCCCCC
>CACZQF010000145.1 GCA_902783245.1 uncultured Spirochaetaceae bacterium
AGCCAGATCGAGACCAACCCTTTGAGCAGCTCAAGCGTGCTTACGGTTTCGTAGCCGCTGGAATTCCAGCAGACGGGCAGTGTGAGTCCCGCAGCCTTTGCGTCGGCCAGATATTCTGCCAGCAGTGGAATGCAGTGGCTGCCGGTAACGATGTTAATGTTCTCCGCACCGACCTGCTGCAGCGCCAGACAGAGCCTGCTGAATTCGACGGAGCTGACGGGCGCGCCCATGCCCTGCTGTGATATCTGGTAGTTCTGGCAGAATGAGCAGCGCAGCGTGCATCCGGTGATGAATATGGTACCGCTGCCTCCGTGCACTGTGATGAGAGGCTCCTCGCCGAAATGCAGACAGCCGGTTGCTATGCGTATATCCTGTCCTTCCCGGCAGAATCCGGTACGTCCGGCGGTGCGGTCTATGCCGCAGCGCCGGGGGCACTGGGTACATGCGCGGTAGAATGCTGAGGTTTGATCGTTCAATTGAGCGCCTGCTTGTCTACGATCATGGTCATGAGGGTGTTGAGCAGCTCAAGCGGCAGATCTTCCGCCTCGCAGCTGACTATGGTGCCGAGCTCCTTCCAGTCCTGCTCCGTAAGCTCCTGCGTGTCCTCAACGGTACCCTGCAGAAAAGCATAGAATGCGGTGAGCCTGCGGATACTTTCTTCTGTGGGCTCTGCGTCCGGGGCGGAAGATGCGTCGATACAGGTTTTGAGCCAGTATTCGCCTATGGAGGCTGTAAGTGAGTCGAGTCCCCTGCAGTAGGAGCTCAGCAGCTCCGCCGCTTTCTGGCCGGCGGTACGCGGATTATAGGCAGCGCCCGCCGCACGCTCATGTTTTATGGCTTTTTGTATGTCGGAATAGAATTTTTGTGTACTGTCCATGGCTGGGATAATAGCAGAAAATTGTGTGTATTTGAAGTGATTTGCAGTTTTTTTCCTTGACATTTGTAAAAACTACTCATACACTGTAACTATGGATTTGAGAACTGTTTTAACACCTGATACTGTTGACCTTCATCTGAAGGGCAAAACTAAAGAAGAAATTATTGATGAAATGCTGGACATCCTGGTAAAGGCCGGCAAAGTTACTGATAAAGACGCAGCCCGTGAGTGTGTATTGGACCGCGAGCGCAAAATGTCCACCGGCATGAAGCACGGTATTGCCATTCCTCACGGAAAGACCGATACGGTTTCTGATCTGGTGGCATGTATCGGCATCTCTGACAGCCCTGTCGATTTCGATTCATTGGATCAGGAACCCTGCCGGATTTTTATTATGACGCTGTCTCCGGTGAACAAGACAGGTCCGCATCTGCAGTTCCTTGCAGAAGTCAGCCTGCTGTTCAAGAGCGCTGACAAGCGCCAGCAGATCCTGAATACTCAGGACAAAGCTGAAGTTATTAAGATTCTGACAGAATAGCGGTTGGTGCTGTATACCTCAGATGCAGTCTGCGGTATGTGCTGCCAGTCGCGGAGCATCATTATGACAGGTGCTCCCTGTTTAGTGAAAAGCCTTTGTGCTGCATGAATCCCGGCCTGTATACAGGCAGAGTTTGTGATTGCAGTATAGGGGCTTTTTTGTTTATACGGCTTATATGTAATAAAGGTGAAGTATGAAATTGGAAGCTGAATTTATAGCAAAGGATAATCTTCTGTATACGGTGTCTGGTGCTCCGGTGCCGGTGAACGGTATAACGCTTGTGTCCGGCGAGGATATCTGTGCCGCCGGTTCTGACAGCGCGGAGGCGCAGCGCGTGCTTGATGACGGAGCGCTGCATGCCGGAATTCCGGTAGGCGTGACGGTGCCGTGGACGCTCGTAGAGCCCCAGCCCGAGCAGTATAACGAAGGGGCGCTTGCCGTGTTGCGTGACTTTCTTAAGCGCATGGAAGAGCTCGGTCAGCATGCGGTCATCGTGCCGGTTGCAGAGCAGGCTGATGATGAGGAGGAACGCGACCGGCTTACCGCCGCAATGAGGCATACGGCCCGCCGTATCAAGGACTGCCGTTCCGTTATCGGCTTTGCGGTTCCCGTCTGTCTGCTTGGCGCGCCTGAAGCGTTCGTGCAGGAGCTCAGCCATAAGCATGAGCACTATGTTTTCTTTGCAGAAAAAAAAGCGGCCGCCGCATCCGGCACAGAATCTGTGTGTCGCGAGAATGGGCTTATACTGTATTGAATGCGGGATTTTACATTGTTTTCTCATAAATGTGATGCCGGAGTGCTTGCAATAAAGGTAAAATTGTGTCACAATGCGGCAATTAAATACTGTCGTGTTGCAGCGGTTTTTCCTTGTTGCCGGAAGCCGCCTGCAAGGCCGCTTTATGCGGTTTTTTAGGAGCGTTTATGATGACGGAAATTTCAGAACGGGTTCAGCTTCTGAAATTATGCTGGGGAACGATTTTCTTCAGTATCTTTTTTATTGCGGCGGCAGTCCTTGTGTGTGTATTCCTGCCCGCTCAGCCTGCGGACACTGTTTCCGATATGCGGCAGCTGACCAAAGGCTTTCTTTTTACAGAAGAATGGACAGAAGAAACGGATGCTTCCGCGGATTCTTTTTTTGCGATGACCGTTGATTCTTCAACGATCGACAGAGGTCTTGAGTTGTACCGTGAGCCGAATTCCCGTGCGGCGGTAGAATGGTTCTACCTGCATGTGACGGGCAAGCGTGATGTAACCTATGCTATCCTTAACGAAGCAAACAGGAATGATATTCCGCTTTCGCTTGCGTTTGCACTGGCTTATACGGAAAGCCGCTATAAGCCTACCGCAGTTAACAATAATTCAAACAAGTCCGTTGACCGCGGTCTGTTTCAGCTGAACAGCTTTTCTTTCCCGTCATTGTCGGAGGAAGATTTCTTTAATCCTGAGACGAGCGCAAAGTATGGTATCCGCCATCTGCGCTTCTGCCTTGAGACTGCGGGCGATGAGGTGACTGCGCTGGCAATGTACAACGCCGGTACTTCACGGGTTCGTCTGAACCAGACTCCGCGCTCCACGCTGATATACGTGGACAACATTATGAAATACAAGAACCGTCTTGATGCGGCTTTTGCCGATGAGATTGCTTCGTTATATCCGGTTGAGCGTGACATGTCCGCCCGCCTTGCCTACGTGCAGTAATACGTACTGCATAAGGTGTTCGAGGTTCCTTAAAGCTTGTATATAAGCGCGCTTTCTGTGATTTAATTCACAGAAAGCGCTTTTTTTTTCTTTTTCTGCGCTATTTCCGTAAATCTCCCGCGTACCGTCGTTCTGGTCTTATTGACTGCATGTTTCAGGTATTTTATCATAGTATCACTTACCGTTATTTATTTCACAGTAAGCACCCTGCGGTGAGCGTTTTGCAGGGTATGATACGGCAGGCATTCAAGATGCCCAAAGGCCGAAAGGAGCTGGATATGTTCCCGGAACCTACACGGCGGCGGCTGGTGCAGCTTGCCCAGCTTTTAGCCCGGTATGAAAAAGGCAGACGCATGACAAGCCGTGAGCTGCATGAGCTTACCGGATGGTCTGACTCCGTTATACGCCGGGATATTCTGCTGCTCGGCTACAAAAAAGGCGCGTCGAACGGGTATGATGCTGAGGATCTGCGTCATGCTATCTGCGCCGCGCTGCATATCGGCTGCGGCGAGTCCGGTCCCCGGAACTGCTGTATTGTGGGGCTCGGAAGGCTCGGCGCCGCGCTGCTTGAGAACAGTATCTTTGACGGTACGCCATTCAGAATTGTGGCGGGGTTTGACTCAAGCGTGAACCGTACCGAAGTGCTGCGCTCCTCGTTTCCGCTCTATCCGGCAGCGCGGCTTGAGAACGTTATACAGGAACTGCATATCAGCTTTGCGCTGCTGACGGTGCCTGAAAAAGAGGCACAGCCGATGGCCGCACGTCTTGCTGCTGTCGGCATACAGGGAATTGTGAACTATACGGCGGCGGTGCTTTCCGTGCCTGCATCCGTGGCGGTGGAGAATGTTTCTCCGGTAACGGCTTTGACCAATTTGTCTGCCCGTGGGGCAGATACATCAAATATAGAGTGAAAAAAGAGGTGCTTTATGAGCAGAGTGTACAATTTTTCGGCGGGTCCTTCCTGCCTGCCTGAAGAAGTGCTGAAAGAGGCTGCGGAGGAAATGCTTGACTACCAGGGATCCGGTCAGTCGGTTATGGAGATGAGCCACCGCTCCTCATACTATAAGCCGATCATTCAGCATGCTGAGGCCCAGGTACGCAAGCTGATGAATGTGCCTGACAACTATAAGGTGCTGTTCCTGCAGGGCGGCGGCTCCACGCAGTTTGCCATGGTTCCGCTGAATCTGGGAATCAAAAAGGGCCGTGCCGCATACATCAACACGGGCATCTGGTCGAACAAAGCTTTGAAAGAGGCCAAAAAGTTTATAGATGTGGACGTGATCGCTTCGTCAGAGGACAAGGGGTTCTGCTATATTCCGCAGGTACAGAAAGTGACGGGCGACTATGATTATGTATACGTATGCTTTAACAATACGATCAAGGGCACCCATTATGAGTATATTCCCGATACGGGCGATATTCCGCTTGTGGCGGATATTTCATCCTGCATCCTGTCGGAGCCGCTCGATATTTCCAAATTCGGTCTCGTGTTCGCCGGTGCACAGAAGAATCTTGGACCTGCCGGTGTAACGCTTGTGATCATCCGTGAGGATCTGATTACTGACACGCCGCTGAAGGGTACTCCCACCATGCTGTGCTATAAAACACATGCGGATGACGGCTCCATGTTCAACACGCCGCCGTGCTACTGCATCTACATGGTAGGCAAAGTGCTTGACTGGATTGAAAAGAACGGTGGCGCCGAAGGCATGGCAAAACGCAATCGTGAAAAGGCGGAGCTGTTCTATAATTACCTTGACGCAAGCCCGTATTACCATGCTACGGCTGAAAAAGGCAGCCGCTCGCTCATGAACATTCCGTTCCTGACAAAAGAGACTGATCCTGAAAAAGCCGATGCCATAAACAAAAAGTTTGTGGCCGCGGCTGCCGCCAAAGGTCTGATCAATCTTGCCGGACACCGTACGGTGGGCGGCATGCGGGCTTCCATCTACAATGCCATGGGGCTTGACGGTGTAAAAGCTTTGATTGCGTTCATGGACGAATTTGCAAAAGAGAATCTGGCATAAGGATATCTCGAAAAAAATCATATATACGGCGCCTTGAAAAACTGCCTGCGCGATTTTTCGAGGTGCCCTGCAATAAAACTGCTGAGGCTGGTACCACATGTATAAAGTACAGACATTGAATAAGATTTCTTCGGTGGGACTGAATGAATTCCCCCGCGATGATTATGAGGTTGCGTCCAGCATCCTGAATCCTGATGCGATTCTGGTGCGCTCGCAGGATATGCATACCATGGACATTCCGGTAACGGTGAAGGCTGTGGCACGCGCGGGTGCCGGTGTGAACAATATTCCGATCCAGAAAATGACGGAGCAGGGAATCGTTGTGTTCAACACCCCCGGCGCCAATGCGAACGCCGTAAAGGAGCTGGTGATTCTGGCGCTGCTGATGGCAAGCAGGCCTGTGATTGCCGCTAACGCATGGGTAAAAGGTCTGGCAGGAAACGGCGATGCGATCCCCGATATGGCGGAAAAGGGCAAGAGCCAGTTCGTAGGACCGGAGCTGCGCGGCAAAACGCTCGGTGTTATCGGCCTCGGCGCCATCGGCTCCATGGTCTGTAATACGGGTATTGCGCTCGGCATGGACGTGATCGGCTATGACCCCTATCTGTCTGTAGCCGCAGCCTGGTCGCTTGACCGTCAGGTACATCATGCTGAGACGCTTGATGCGCTGCTTACCAAATCTGACTATATTACGATCCATATTCCTCAGACTAATGACACCAAGGGATTTTTGAATGCGGACAAACTGCGCGTGATGAAAGACGGCGTGCGCATCATCAACATTGCGCGCGGCGGTCTGGTGGTCAACGCCGATATGATCGCGGCGGTAGAAAGCGGTAAGGTGGCGGCGTTTGTCACGGACTTTGCCGACGAAGATCTGCTGGCTTGTCCCAAAGTGATCTGCCTGCCCCATCTGGGCGCTTCTACGCCGGAGGCTGAGGATAACTGTGCCAGAATGGCGGTGGAGGAACTGCGCGAGTATCTTGAGGCCGGATGCATCAGAAACTCCGTGAACTTTCCGAAATGCAGCATCGAGGAACCGGTACCGGCCGGCGGCACAAGACTGTGCATAGCCCATAAGAATGTGCCCGGCATGGTGGCAAAGTTCACAACCGTGCTCGGCGATGCTAAGCTGAACATAAACCGGATGATAAACCAGAACCGCGGCGACCTTGCCTATAACATTATCGATGTGGAGGGAGTGGTGCCTGAAAACGCGCTGAGCGCGCTGGGCAAGATTCCTGACGTAATAAAAGTACG
>CACZQF010000146.1 GCA_902783245.1 uncultured Spirochaetaceae bacterium
ATCATTGAACAAGGCGAAATTAATCTTGAACGCCTTGGAGATGGTAAGCCGCCGTTTGACAGACCTGGTAAGTTCTTTAGTCTGTTTAATCCTAAGGCGCAGAATCGGTTGATTCAGATTATTCGTAGTGTGAATGAGAATGCGCGAGTGGCGTAAGTTTTATTAGGAACTAATAAAAAAGTATGAAAAAAGATTATTCTAATGAGATTGAAAGCATTCATTCCGCGGCTATACCGTACCCCCACGGAATGAGGCGCAGCCGTGATTTTTCAGCAAGGCCTGTATAGTCGGCGGCACAACCGAGTACCCCGGCGGAAAAAGCAAGGCTTACTGCACAGCCGACTCCGATCAGCAGGACGGGCTCTGAAAGCATTCCATGAATATGCGCAAAAAAAGAATTTACAGAAATCAGAAAAAACGCGCAGAGTACGCAGAGCACATGAAAAAACACGAGCCGCTTCTTTTTCAAAAATGCGAACAGCGCCGTTATTGTGGCTGCGAATGAAAGCATGCAGGATAAAAACGCGATCAGCTCAAAGCCTGTCATACTGCGCCGTATTCCTTATGAACCGTCTTTGCTGCGGTTGCATCATTGTGATTTGTACATACCATAGACATCTCTGTATGTGATGGTAAATTGCACTGCTGAATATGTCAATAAAGGCAGCGCAGCTTGCTGATGCGATGGCTTTATCTTACACAGAATATCTAGTAGAATGATTTGGTTTTAAGGAATATCTGGAATACGTATGGTAAGTAAAAGCACAATTCAGCTTTCTGATCATTTTACGACGGGTAAACTTATCATGTTTACTATTTCTCCTATACTGATGATGATTTTTACCTCATCGTATGGAATCGTGGATGGTTTTTTCGTCTCAAATTATGCGGGCGCGGACTGCTTTGCAGCGCTTAATCTTTCTATTCCGTTTTTAATGCTGCTTGCCGCAATCGGATTTATGTTCGGTACAGGCGGCGTCGCGTTTGTTTCAATGACGTTAGGGCAGGGTGAAAAAGAAAAGGCCAACCGTTATTTTTCGCTGATTGTGTATACGGTCATTGCCATCGGTTTTGTACTTTCTGCTGTCGGCTTTATATATGCGCCGTTTTTTGCGCGGATTCTTGGTGCCGATGAAACGCTGCTTGCGTACAGTACGCTCTATATCAGGATAAATATGGTCGGCCTGACATTTTTTATGCTGCAGAATTTGTTTCAGTCTTTTTTGATTTCTGCGGAACGTCCTGCATACGGGTTTTATATTATTCTGGCGGCCGGCTGCACGAATATGTTCCTGGACTGGCTTTTTGTCGGTGTTCTTGGACTGGGACTTAAAGGTGCTGCGTGGGCAACCGTTGCAGGACAGATTGCAGGCGGTTTTATTCCGCTGGCGTATTTTCTGATTCCGACAACAAAGCAGCTGCATCTGGGAAAAACAAGCTTCAGCATGACGGTGCTTCTGAAAGTCTGCGCGAATGGTTCAAGCGAAATGGTTTCTTCAATCGCACTGTCTTTTGTCGGAATTCTGTATAACCATCAGCTGATCCGCTACATAGGAAACCATGGCATCGCCGCATACGGAGCTTTGATGTATCTGGGATTCTTTGTCGCGACAATCTTTATCGGTTATTCAATGGGAGTTTCCCCGGTTATCAGCTTTCACTACGGTGCGGAAAACAGGTCGGAACTGCACAATCTTTTTAAAAAGAGCCTGTGCCTGATCGGGACTGCAAGCATCGTTCTGACCGCATTGTTCGAGCTTTTTGCTCCGTTGCTGGTACGCATTTTTATGGGGTATGATCCGGAGCTTTACCGTCTGTGTCTTGGCGCAATGCGCATCTACACGTTTGTCTTCCTCTTTATGGGGACGGTGCACTTCAGTTCTGCATTCTTTACTGCGCTTAATAACGGTAAAGTCTCTGCTTTTATTTCTTTCTTCCGCGTTCTGGTTCTGGAAGCTGCATTGATTTATATTCTTCCGTTTTTATTCGGCGCTGTGGGCTTGTGGTTTGTCTCAATGACGGTTGACGCCGTAATGCTGATTATCTGCGTGATATTATTCATAAAGTATCGCACAAAATACGGATATTAAGAGGCAGCGCTTGTCGTGTTTGCCTTGCGACGAATCGACAGATGCGTTTCTATAAAGGAAGCGGCTTGGTCGAAATCAACGCATAGGAATAAACCGGCAGGACTGCATGTACAGACGGTTTGCTGCGGTTTTGCTGGGAAAACACTTGATAACCTGCAAAGAAGGGCAGAAATACATTGACAATATAAAAAACTCATGCAATCATTAAAATAAGTGAGCGGATCGGTTCTTTTTGACTTGACAAGTTGTTTGACCGATAATGTTTGAGCAATACCTCTGGAAGAGAGAGGGAGGACATGATGAAGAAATTATTACGAAGTTTAGTTATAGGTCTGGCAGTCTGCGCGCTTGCGCTGCCGGTGATGGCTGAAAATATCACCTTGAACTGGGGCAGCTATACGGTAACGGTGAATGTACCTGATGATATTGCCGGTATTGTAAAAGCGAATCAGTCAAAGATTGAGACTGCGCTTGCGGAGAATAATGTTACTGATACGCAGGTGAATGATGCTATGACTACCGTTAATACCGAATACGGTAAGCTGAAGTCAGAGCTCGGCACGGTTACCCCGTATCAGACGGCGGTAAACGGCCTGAATGATTTCTGCGATGACCTGTGCGATACGATTCCTGATACGCAGACGCTGCAGAATGTATGGGCGGAATCCTGGCTCGGTATGCTGATTCCCAACTGTAAGTTCGGTTTCGGCGTGAACGCCGGTGTAGCCGCGCTTGATGTCAAGGCGCTGAAACGGACGGCAAACGCGCTTTCTATTAAAACCGGCGATCTGCAGGATACGCTCGTGTTCCCGACGGTCGCCGCTGACCTGCGCTTAGGCGGTATCGTGTATCCGTTCGATATCGGCCTAGTGTTCAGTACGCTTGATTCACGGTGGTTCGGCCCGCTTGATGACGCCATCTCTCCGTGCGGTTTTGACTATTTTTCTATCGGCGGCGACTTCCGCTATCAGCTGCTTAATATCGGCGGCAAGTACTTCCACGTGCGCGGCTCCGTGTCCGCGGGCGGCTACTATACCAAAGGCGGTCTTGAAGTAGAAGAAAAGAATTCCAAGGCGAGCATGGATTTCAGTTCAACCACGCTGTTCCTGGGCGGTCAGCTTTCTGCGAAGGCTGCATGTCTGATTCCGTTCCTCGGCGCGCGTCTGGCGTTCGTCAAATCAAAGGTTGACTGGGATGCGAAAGCGGACTGGACTGAGATTCTGAGTGACAGCACGCAGGATGTAAAGAATGCTGCAAGCTGGGGCATTCTGCCCACGAACTTCAGCGGCGGTGCTTCAAGCGGCTGGGGCGTGCGTCCGCAGGTATTCGGCGGTCTTGGTATCGATCTGTTTGTGATCGATATTACTGCAAGCGTGAGCTACGATCTGGCAAAGAAGATTCCGGGTGGCGCGCTCAGCGTACGGTTCTGTATCTAGAGGTGGCGGGAGGCGGCAGCCTGAAATGTTGTTGAGCCAGCCACCATTTTGTCCCGACCAAGGTCGGGTCTGAGTCTCTGGGAGGAGCGGGA
>CACZQF010000147.1 GCA_902783245.1 uncultured Spirochaetaceae bacterium
ACTTCCAAAAAGCGCGGGTTCCTGCTAATATGTTCCTATGGCAACAAATTCAACTATCCTGACGCTGCTGAAGTTCTATGCCACGCATGCGAACTCTGCGGCGGTAGATTATACAGAATTCTGCAGTTATGTTAAAAAGTACGCGCAGCACCATGTGGAGGAACAGCCGGAGCTGGTTTCCTACCTCGGCGGCTCTGACGCTATAATCGAAAAAGAGCTAGAGGCGCTTGCGCTTGCCCACAATGTTGTTATCGCCGAACTGCCCAACAAAAAGCAGGGCCTGTACGTAGTCTCCATGTACGTACAGAAGTTCCAGAAGCGGTACGAAGAAATGTATTCCAAGCCGGAAATACCGTTCCCCGTACTGTCCGACCTGCCCAAGCAGACCCCCAAGGAAATAGCCGAGCAGATTGCATGCGGCGATTTCCTTACCGCCAACATAAAGAAAAAAGACGGCGAGCACGAAAAGCTGTTCTGCCTTACGCTGCCCCACAATATTCCTGCGGTTGTCTTTCCGTCCACTATCCCGGCTGAAAAGCTGTTCCTTGCCAGCCACCAGAAAATCTGCGCCATGCTGTCCAAGGATCAGTACCATGAGTACTTTGCCAAAAAGATCACTATGTCAAATCCGGGGCGTGAGCTTGCCGCAAAGAATTTCTTTGAGGCATTCGTGCAGTCGTCTGAGCGTGCGCTCGCCGCTGTAAAAGATTCCGGCGACGTTTCCTATTTCTGCAGCCAGCTCTGCTACTTTATCAGCCAGGACTACAATAATATTCAGGAGTTTACCTCCGCGGATCAGAACATTCTGCAGGCCGTGAACATCATGCAGTGCTTCATTGCGTTCTATAAGGCGGAGCAGCAGAAGAATGCGCAGAAAACGGCCGCGCTTGAGGCGCTCAAGCAGAATCTGCTCAAGCAGCCGTTCTACTATTCCATGGATTCCGTGATGAGCTTTACCGACAGCAACGGCAATCTGATCTGCAAGCAGCTTGCAAACGAAGACCTGAAGGAATTCCTGAGCGCGGAAACCACCAACGCCGCGAACAACGAGCTGCCCAACCTGCTGGTCTTTAAGGTGGCGTCGGGCAAGCGGTATTTTATCTATAAGCACCGCGTGTTCCAGCTGATCATCCGGCTCTGCTCCGAAGCGCATGAAACGATCGGAAAGACGCTGGAAGATAAATGGTTCGCCGCCATGATGCTGTTTGAAAAAACGCCTGACATGCAGGATCAGGTTGAATTTGAAAAGGTGCTTGAGCAGGCGGTGGAAACCGCGTCTCCGGTTCTGTACGCACTGCTCAACGCTAATTTTCTGTCCATGCTTGCCTACGAAATGCATAACGCCGAGGGCAGCCAGCACCTGAACCTGATTTTTGCCAACAACGAGCTGCTGCCCTACAGCCAGCTGCTCATGCTCAAGCGCCAGACGCTTTTTAACAACGCGCGCATCAAGCTGCCGTTCTGGTATACGTTCCCGGGAATTTCCTGGTTCTTCTCACTGTTCAAGAAGAAAAAGAAAAAAGAAAAGGAACGTCCGCGCGCCGCCACCGGCTTTATGCAGGTTACGGAGGAAGAAGTTCCTAGAACCGGCGAAAAGAAGGTTTCACGCAAGGACGGACTGGTGAGCGCGGCCAAAGTGCTTGAAAAACGCTACGTACAGGAAGGCTCCACGCTGGAGCGCGAAATGGTTTCCTATAACGCGATCTGGAACAAGATGATCGATAAAACGGCAAACGCAAACCTGCGCGAGGATGTTGATTCGCTTATCAGGGACTATGTGCGCCAGCTGCTGCGTACGCTCAACGGCTCCACCTTTACCGAGGAGCGGGTGCAGAACCTTGCATCGACGCTGTGCAATACACCTTCCATGCGCAAGATCGGCGAGCATGACGCGCTGCTTATGTACACCAAGCTTTATATAGTGTATCTGATTAAAAACATGCGGTAGCATGCGCGTAAATACGTGTAAGCACGTTCTTTTTTATCATTCTGCGCTCATTTAAATCTACGGCGGGCTTGTGCCCGCTGTATTTTTTTAAACAGGAGCAGCAGATATGACACAGCTCAACTCTATCGTACTGGAAGGAAATGTGACCCGGAAACCCGAGGTCAAGGAAATCGCGCCGGATGCGGCGGTATGCACCATCCCGATCGCCGTAAACCGCAGCTATAAAAACAAGGACGGGCAATATACGGATGAAGTGTCTTATTTTGATATAAAAAGCTACGGTAAATATGCGGCGCAGTATGCAGACCGGCTCGATATAGGCAGGGGCGTACGGCTTATCGGCAGACTCAAGCAGGAACGGTGGACGAATGCGGACGGCCAGCGCAAGAATAAGATCATTGTGATTGCAGAGCACATCTATCTGCTGCCCCGAAAGGATAAGGACACGGCGGCCGGAGAACCAGGCATGGAAATCGTGGTACCCGCAGATGGAACCGCGGCAACGGCAGGCAGCACGGCGGAGCTCACCGCACGGCAGCTCAACGACCTTGCGGAGGCCGCAGCCGCGCGGCAGGTTGAAAC
>CACZQF010000148.1 GCA_902783245.1 uncultured Spirochaetaceae bacterium
CCGCCGGGGGCTGCCCCGCAAAACGGCTTACTCGAAGCTGCGCTGTAAATACCGCGCTTCGCTTGTGCAGAAGTTTTGCGTTGTAAGCCCCCGGCTCCGCGGCTGCCGGGCACAAATTTACTTTCCCGTTCAGGCATAGAAATACAAAATTGATTTCCGTGCGCTTTATTAAACAGCAATAGCAAATATTTCTCTATCAAGGTATACTTGCAATAGAAAAATGGTATGCCCTTGTCGTCAGCATTTCAACGGTACATGCCATATCACGATATTACGCAAGGAATCTTAAATGCTTGATAAAACAACAAAAAAAGTAAAAGTAACCTCCAGCGCTATTTTAAGACTTTCTGCATTTTATCCGCTTTGGATAATTTCTATTACTATATCACTGCTTTTCATACTCCCAATCACACACAGTATCATTGCAAATATACTTGCAGCCCACACGTCAACACCATACGACCGTTGGTTACGAAGACTTACGGAATATGCATACAGACCTTTACAATGCTCAGTACTTATTCCCTTATTTTTTCTCTGCATAGCAAAATTCCCATATCTAACTGCGCTGCATTCGGACGGCAGTGATAAAAGCTACAAGCGCCTGACCGAGACCCTTTTTATCGGCGTGACAGCCGTCATCATTATGACACTACTCACTACATCCTCCCCGTTGTATTTTTTTAATTTATGGAATGATTCTAACATTATTTATACCGTCGGCAAAGCAATGGCTAAAGGTATGATTCCATATCGTGATCTTTTTGAACGTAAGGGTATTCTCCTTTATTTTATCCATGCCGTTGCCTACATAATGTCACCAAACTCATTTACCGGCGTATACCTTATAGAAATTTTGGCATGTTTCTTTTTCCTGCTGCTGACTTATAAAACCGTCCGCCTTTTTACATCACGTTCAGTACTGTTTCTTATACCATTGTTCGGAGTAATTATATATGCGGCATATAATACTAAATCAGGAGACAGTGCAGAAGAGCTCTGTTTGCCGTTGTTTTTATACCCTCTCTATATTTCCATTAAAAATATCAAACAGGAGAACGATTTTACGTATCGTCAATTATTTTTCTGCGGTCTATGTGCAGGCGCAATGCTCTGGATCAAGTTTAATATGCTTGGATTTTTCTTTGGATGGATTATAATACCTGTAAGTATATATATAAGAAAGCGCCAATTACTAAAAATCTGTTTTTATATGATAAATTTCATGGCAGGTATAGCTGCTATAACTTTGCCATGGATACTTTATTTTGGGTTACATCATGCAATAACAGATTGGCTGGGCGTTTATATACTCAACAGTATATCGGGTACTGCAAAACTTACAACATTTATTACATCCTATTTCAAGCATATCCCTGAAATGATACATTATAATTTTCATATTTTTCTTCTGGCACTGCTTAGTATATGCTATCTTCTTAAACGTAAAGACAAACTCATATATCTTCATATATTTTTTACATTTATAACTACATATATGTTTTTATACTGGGGTGGGATTTATCAAAGATATTACTGTATTCCATTACAAGTTTTCTATATTTTTTCGCTTATACCTGTACACCAATATTGTCTGACTATATTTAAAAGGCTGCATACGACCAAACCATATCGTAGTACTTATGCTGCATTAACCTGCTGTATAGTTGGTCTTTCCGTCATCTATGCTGTAGTCAACTACGTATACATAGGTTTTATGACTTACCCAAAAGAACTGTTACCGCAGTATAAATTCGCCCGTATAATCAAAGAAAACAATGGGAAAACCTTGCTTACGTATAAATTCATGGACAGAGGTTTCTATACTTTCGCAGATATTCTACCGAATTGTAAATACTTTTTTGAAATGGGAACTGATCCAGAACCGCAGGTACACTATGCAGAGCAATGGGTGGCAGATGGGAAAGCAGATTTTCTTGTGACCGAAGATACCAAACTGGAGATTCCCGGCTACACACTTATTGCAACAGAACCGCTTTTCTTTGAATACGGAAAATATTATGAAGACACTGTATATTACTTGTATCGCCGCAATACTCTGACCGCATCTAAGGTGCAAAAAAATACTTTCTAACCAACTGCAGCACCCCTGCAGTCGGCAAGCTTTGTACTCTTCCTCTCTCAAACTTTGTATCCGTACAGGAAAAATACAATACGCTGTGCCATGCAATTAGAGTGACAGCATCTCCGTACGGCACATTGCGGTTTCGACAGCAAATTTACCTTGACATATACCCCACAATGGTATTATATTACAAGCGGATCCAATAAACCTACAGGGGGTATATATTATGGCTGAAGCCGACTGCTGTTGTACCGGTAAAACAAAAAAAAGAACAGAACAGGAATTAAAGAGCCTGAAAAACAGACTGAACCGCATTGAAGGCCAAATCCGCGGTATAAAAGGAATGCTGGAAAAAGACGCGTACTGTCCTGATATCCTCATTCAAGTATCCGCGGTCCATGCCGCACTCAATGCATTCAACAAGGAGCTTCTTGCTTCCCACATCCGAAGCTGCGTAGCTACGGATATCAGGGCTGGCAAAGATGAAACCATCGAAGAATTGGTCTGCCTCATGCAAAAACTCATGCGCTGATCAGTTCTCACCGTCAATGGGAACAGTATCAGACCGGAATGACTGCCAGTCTGGCACAGTACCCGCCGGTATAGAATATACAAGAGGGAGTTTATATGATAAATGCAGTGATAGTCATCATCGGCATTGGAATTACGCTGTGCGCAGTGCGCGCTTCTATAAAGCATTTTAAGGGCGAAGGCAGCTGCTGCGGCGGAGGAAGCGGCATTATTACCGATAAAAAGAAGCTTACGGGCACAAAGCTCGGACAGAAGACTATCAGCATAGAGGGCATGCATTGCGATAACTGCCGCAGGCATGTCCAGAATGCTTTGAACAAGCTGGATGGAGCCGCAGCAACGGTAAACCTGAAAAAGCAGCAGGCCGTCGTTGCCTATGACCGTGAAATTAGTGATGACACGCTTAAAGCAGCGGTAGAGCAGGCAGGCTATACCGTAATAAGCATCGTATAAGGAGCGCATATCATGGATCAGTATACTATCACAGGCATGAGCTGTGCGGCATGCAGCGCACGGATTGAAAAAGCCGTATCAAAAGTTCCGGGCGTTACCGCCTGTTCAGTAAGCCTGCTCACCAACTCCATGGGAGTTGAAGGCAGTGCCAGTACAGCTGACATTATTGCAGCTGTAACTGGAGCAGGATACGGGGCTTCATCCAGAGACACCGCTCACAGTCAGACAGATACTTCAGCACAGGAATCACTGCTTGAAGACAGAGAAACCCCGGTAATCAGACGCCGCCTGTTTTCATCGCTCCTGTTCCTGCTGGTTCTCATGTATATTTCAATGGGCCACATGATGTGGGGCTGGCCGTTGCCCACGTTCTTTGACGGAAACCATACCGCTATGGGGCTGTTCCAGCTGCTGCTCGCAGTCATCATTATGGTCATTAACCAGAAGTTCTTTATCTCAGGTTTTAAAAGCCTTATCCACCGTGCACCCAACATGGACACGCTTGTGGCAATGGGATCTTTTTCGGCACTGGCATACAGCGTATATGCGTTGTTCGCTATGACCGACGCGCAGCTGCACGGCGGCGCTGAGGCGGCAAAAGCATGGATGCACGAATTTTACTTTGAGTCCGCAGCCATGATCGTCACGCTTATCACTGTAGGCAAACTGCTTGAGGCAATCTCAAAAGGCAGAACGACCGATGCGCTCAAAGGGCTTATGAAGCTGGCCCCCAAAACCGCAGTGCTTATTGTAGACGGCAAGGAGCAGGAAGTCCCGGTTGAAAAGATTCAGCCGGGCGACATTTTTGCGGTAAAACCGGGCGAGCATATTCCCGTGGATGGTGTTGTAACGGACGGCAGAAGCGCCGTCAATGAATCGGCGCTCACGGGCGAAAGTATTCCCGTGGATAAAGAGCCCGGCAGCATTGTATCCGCCGCGACCCTCAATCAGTCCGGCTATATCACATGCCGTGCCACCCGCGTCGGACAGGACACAACCCTGTCGCAGATCATCCGCATGGTAAGCGATGCAGCTGCCACAAAGGCACCGATCGCAAAAGTCGCGGATACGGTCTCAGGCATCTTTGTGCCCGCTGTAATTATCATCGCACTTATTACCATCGCAGCATGGCTGCTGGCCGGACAGACTTTCGGCTACGCACTGGCCCGCGGTATTTCCGTACTGGTCATCAGCTGCCCGTGCGCGCTGGGACTCGCCACACCGGTAGCCATTATGGTGGGTAACGGCGTAGGTGCAAAACATGGCATTCTGTTTAAGACTGCGGAATCTTTGGAAAAAACCGGGCGTACTACGATCGTTGCCCTGGACAAAACGGGCACCATCACCACAGGCAGCCCGACCGTAACCGATATTATTCCGGCATCCTCAGTTTCCGAGATGGAACTGCTTCAGGCCGCGCTGAATCTTGAGGCAAAGAGCGAGCATCCGCTGGCAAAAGCAGTGCTTGCAAAGGCTGAATCGGTGGGGCTCAAGCCGGAGCCGGTAACAGATTTCACAGTACTGCCCGGTAACGGCCTTACAGCCTCTGCATCAGACGGCAGGATTACCGGCGGCAGCATCGCCTATATCTCCGAATCCGTTCCGCTTCACCCGCAGCTGGAGCAGGCGGCGCAGGAGCTTGCACAAAGCGGTAAAACCCCTCTGTGCTTTGCAAAGAATAACACTCTGCTGGGTATCATCGCCGTGGCAGATACCATAAAGGCTGACAGCCCCGCAGCCGTCAAAGCACTGCAGGCTATGGGCATCAGAGTGGTCATGCTCACCGGCGACAACGAACGTACCGCCAAGGCCATCGGAGCGCAGGCAGGTGTGGATGAAGTGATAGCGGGCGTTCTGCCCGACGGCAAAGAAGCCGTTATCCGCAGACTGAAGTCGCAGGGACAGGTCACTATGGTCGGCGACGGCATCAATGACGCCCCTGCCCTCACCAGGGCAGACACCGGCATAGCGATCGGCGCAGGTACCGACATCGCCATTGATGCAGCTGATGTTGTGCTCATGAACAGCCGGCTGTCCGATGTGCCGGCAGCAATCAGGCTCAGCCGTGCCACGCTGCGCAACATTCATGAAAATTTGTTCTGGGCGTTCTTCTATAACGTAATCGGCATTCCGCTCGCCGCCGGAGCATATATCCATGCATTCGGCTGGACGCTGAACCCCATGTTCGGAGCTGCAGCCATGAGCCTGTCCAGCTTCTGCGTAGTCACCAACGCACTGCGCCTGAACCTGCTTGACATCAGCCGCCCGTCCCGCGGCGGCCGGAAAAACGGCAGAATCAGTACCCGCGCTACTGACAGCACCATACATGCAGCCGCTGGCACAGCAGCTGCGAAAACCATACAAACAACGGTGAATCTCACCACGGAGGAAAAACACATGACAGAAAAAACCGTAAAAATTCAGGGAATGATGTGCGGCCACTGCGAAGCCCGCGTAAAAAAGGCGCTGGAGGCAGTCCCCGGCATTGCAGAAGCAGTACCTGACCACAACACCGGCACTGCGCTCATCAAAATGTCTGCACCGGTAGACGATGCCGCTATCAGACAGGCGGTAGAAGCACAGGACTACACGTATCTGGGCTGACTGCTGGTCAGACATTCCACCCCGAGTTTGTCGAAGACAAACTCGCAGACAAAGGGGCTGACTGCTGGTCAGACATTCCA
>CACZQF010000149.1 GCA_902783245.1 uncultured Spirochaetaceae bacterium
AAGTTGAACGCGTGAATGCATTTTTTAACTGATTTGAACTGATATATAAAAAGCGCCCGGCTGTGCACAACCGGGCGCTTTTTTGTTACGGCCGTTTAGGCAGCGGCCTTCGTTTTGTCTGCAGGGTGGCAAGCATGTCTTCCCGTTCTTTTCTGGTCAGCACGCGCACGATCTTTATGTCGGTGTCGTTCGTCTGGATTCTGACCAGATTGCCGTTTTCATCGTATTCACCCGGAATCTCCACGATGGGATTCTTCGGGGATTCTGGATTCACGTCAATGACCTGACCGACTTTTCCGTTCTGCAGGTATACGTATTCTCCGATGGGGAACAGTGAATAGGTGTACAGCATGGCCTTGAGGATCGCGGGGTCGTACTGGTTGCCCTCGTTCTTGAGCAGCTCCATCATCGCGTCGTACGGATTCTTTGATTCTTTATAATGGCGCGATGCGGTTATTGCCTCGAATGTACATGCTACGCCGATTATTTTTGCGTACAGCGAGATTTTGTCGCCGGTCTTATGCTGGGGATAGCCTGTACCGTTTTCTTTTTCGTGATGCTGCAGTACGCCGAGCTGGATTGCCTGTGAAAAGTCGGCGTCCCTGAGAATCTGGAAGCTGATGACCGGATGGGTGAACAGCTGCCTGCGGTCTGCCTGCGAAAGCTCTTTGTCCGTCATGTACAGCTGCGGCGGCAGGCGGATCATGCCGATTTCATGCAGCAGGCAGGCGATGCCGAGCTCTATGAGCTTTGGCAGCGGCATGCGCAGCTGCAGGCCCACCGCGATGGCGGTAATGGTTGACCGGAGCGAATGGTTCGCCAGATAGTTTTTGGTGACTTCTTCCTGCGTAGGCGTAATCCGCAGCACGTCGCTTTTGTGGTCCTTTACGAACAGGCACAGGTCGCGCAGTTTCTGCGAAAGTTCCTCTATATCGAACTTTTTGTGTGTGGAATAGAATGTATAGACGGAAGTGATATATGCAAGAAATTCTTTGTATGTTTTTTTGATTTCGGCGATCTCTTCATCGTCCTCTTCCTCTGTTCCGTCTTCGTCGAGCGGTTCAAGCGCTGCCGCATCCGCGTCCGCATCATCTGCCGGAACGGCTGCAGGCGCCGGCCGGGGACCTTTACTCGGTGCTTTGTCGGTTACCTGACCGGCGGAATATACTTTCAGGAATCTCCAGTCGGTCAGTTCTTTGAGAAGGTCTCTTGTGACGGGCGTGAAGTTATTTAAAAGGACAAAGGTTTTGTCCAGAAAGACTTCTGCAGTAAAATAGGTGTTTTCCTTAAGTTCACTTACTTCAAACTCGTTCATTGCTTTTTGCTCCGCATTGCTATAGGCCTGTTTTTGGTTCTCTTTTTATAGTATCGGATTATTCAGGACGGTTGAATACTATATTACATAAAAAAGGCAAAAAAAAAGTTGAAAAACCTCACACGTTTTTCAACTTTTTAACATGGAGAACGTCTACAATCACAGGTAGGCGTCTGGATGTCGAACCGCCCGCTGTAGTTTCATTCCCAACATTTAAAGTATCGGAAGGGGGGCTGACAAAGTTTAGAATTTTTTTTGTAGATTTGCTGCAAATTGGAACGTAATTTTTCGTTCATCAGCCGCGGGGCCGTTTACCGGCGGCTGATATACAATCAGATGGAGTTCTGCCGCAGCGCGTTCCGGTAGTCATTCACAGCACGGCACAGCTGCCGGTAGATGACGCGCGAGCGTGCTACGGACGTTTTGCGCGGATCTGCGAACTGAATGCCGGACAGCAGCGGTGCAAGCTGCTTTTCGGTGGGGAACACGAGCGAGACGGTGTCCTTGCTGCTGCTGGTGAGAATCGCTTTGTCCGCCGCATCGAGCGCGGCGAACACCTGATTATAGTCCGGGGACTGCTTTTCAAGCGCGTGCGTGCACAGCTGTTCGGCGTTCTGTGCGGTCCGGTACAGGCCGTCGAACGAAGTGCGGAGCTCCTGCAGCGCGTCATTGAACGCCGCGTCGGTGCGCTGCTGCGCGGTGCCCTGCTCGGATTCGGTGAAGAACCGTGTACGGGCGTCTGGTATGACGGGCAGGCTGAGCACGTCAGCGCATGTGCAGCAGGTGATTCCGGGAATCCGAAGGCTGTGCTCCGACAGGCTGCTGGTCCTGCAGTCCGGGTATTTTGCTATGTTGCTTTCAAACCACCAGGCGAACAGCTGCATGCGCCGGTCCGTGCGCATGGGAGTGCCGTCATACGCGGTGCCCGCGCCGGGAACCGCGCTGAACAGTACCCGCGCGTTGTCGGTGTCGGGCGTTCTGAGCCTGCCGGACGAACGGTGTACGGCTTCTTCAAAGGTGCTGCCCTTTATGTGGGTGGTGTTGCCTGGGTATCCCAGATCAAGCCCCGCCATATAGATGCGCGTGCAGCCGATAAAGCGCGCAAAGTCCCACGCGCTCGTGGCGACGGAGCCGCCGGACTCCAGCCTGCCTTTGGTGCCGAGCCGCCGCTCAAAATAGGTGCCCAGCGGGAACAGCGATGAGCAGACGGTGACCTTACGGCAGGCAAAGCGGTATACGGGCGGATATACGGCCGATTCCGTGACCAGCACCGACGAAGGTGCGGCCAGATCAAGGATGTGGCGTGCCGCCCAGTACTGGGGATCAACCAGAATGATAAAATCAGGCTCTACGCCTGCCCTCAGGCATGCACGGAGCGCAGTGTCAACGCAGATGATGAGCGCGCGGTCTTTGATGGCCGCCAGATGCGGCAGCACGGTGTCAAGCGAAGGGCCTGCCGCAAGGACGACGGCCGGCAGCGCCGCGGCTTTGCCGGCGTAGATGCTGATGCCGTCGGCCTGTACAAAGGAACGCAGGTTTTTGCAGCTGTTCTTGAGCCACAGGGATGAAAACCGTTCCAGTGTATTTGTGTTTATTTCCTGCTTATGCTTGTTGCGCTCGATAAGCGCGGAAAGCTCCTGAAAGAACGGCGCGTTGTGCGCGGTCTGCGCGGGAATCGAAAAAAACGTACAGTTGGACAATCCTGCTTTTTCAAGGAACGGCAGCACGGTCTGCGGATCGCAGCCTGTAAGCAGAACGCAGTCCCGGCAGGTGAGCACCGGAGCCCAGTCGATAAGCGTGAGCGCGGCAAGAAAGTACGCGGGGTCCGGCTCTACAAGGATCAGCGTGCCGCCGGGGCAGGCTTTTGCCCATGCCGCGGGCAGATACCCCGCGCCGAATCCTAAAAATACGGCGGCTTTTTGATCGGACGCATGCCCGCTGCCTGCATGGCCGCCGAGCGCAGCCTGTACGGTACGCTCCGCTTCGCGCTCAGGATCATAGGCTGAATGGAGCAGCGTGCCGGCGTCACGCACGGTCGGAGCACCGCTGCGGGTCTGCGTGATCTGCCACCTCGGCGGCAGCTGCGGCTCCTGCGTGCCGGCATCGATGCTGCCGCAGACAAGCGTGTACAGCTGCGGGAACCGTTCTTTAAAAAGACGCAGATTGTTATTCCAAAGTGAGTTCAATGGTCATGTGCTCCGTTACAGGGGTGCCCGGCTGAGGATTCTGCGAAGTGACCCAGCCGTTGCCGGTTATCTGTATGTGCAGGTCGGAACGGTTGAGCAGCGGCAGCAGGTCGCGCTTTGACATGCCGGTAAAGTCAGGAAGCTCCGTTCCGATTACGACCGGCGAGCTGCCCTGTATAGAAAAATGACCGGTGTGCGAAAGCGATGCTGCGCTTCCGCGGTTGAATCCCATGTGGTCTATGATGATGTCCGCGGCCTCCGCGATCACCGGAGCTACTATGCGGCCCGCATAGGTTTCGCCGCGGGCTTTTTCTACGACGATATACAGAATGATTTCCGGGTTTTCAACGGGGAAGATGGCAAGGCAGTTTGACAGGAAGTCCGTGTCGCTGTAGCCGCCGTGCACATGGTCCGCCATCTGCGCGGTGCCGGTTTTTACGCCGATTGAAATGTCGTGCAGGTTTGCGCGCGAGCCGGTTCCGGACTCTGCGGTTGTTTCCATGCAGCTCAGCACGAATTCTGCGGTGTCCTGCCTGAACAGGCGGTTCTCGTAGACGGGCTCATGGTTGTATACCTCGGTTCCGTCATACTTCGTGAGTTTCTGCAGAATGGTCAGCTTTACGGGAATGCCTCCGTTTGCAAGTGCGGTGGCGGCATGCACCATCTGCAGCGCGGAGACGCTGATTTCCTGACCAATCGATATGGTGGGCTTTGATCGGGCGGACCACAGACGGTCGTCGGTGGTCTTTACGGATCCGGTGGTTTCGCCCGGCAGCTCTATGCCGGTTCTGCTGCCGAACCCGAGCGCGCGTATTCTGGCCAGAAAGCTTTCGGCGTCGATACGGTCGCTGATCTGTGCAAGCGCGTCGTTGCAGGAATATTTGAGCGCCTCGCGGGCCGTCACAGTACCATGATGCTCAAGGCATTTTATGCGGATGGTTTCCCCGCCCGGTGATTTCTTTTCATACAGGCCGTCGCACACGAATGTGTCCTGCGGGGTGATGCCGCCCGTTTCAAGCAGCGTGGCTACGGTGAAAATCTTGAATACGGAGCCGGGCTCGTAGGCTTCCATGGCGGGCCGGTCCTTGGTCTGCTCGCGGTCGGCGGTGCTGTAGTTGTTCAGGTCGGCGGAGGGCAGGCTGATGTACGACAGGATTTCGCCGGTCTTTGCCTCGGCCGCAATGAGCATGAGGCTTGCGGCCTGCGTCCGCTCCATGGCTGCCCGCGCGGTTTTTTCAAGCTTATACTGCAGGTTCGCGTCGATGGTCAGGTAGACGTTCTCGCCGTGTATCTCTGCCGCTGCGCCTGCTTTGGGCACAGGACTCAGGATGCTCTGCATGGAGTATTCCGCGCCCGAAAGTCCTACGCCGTCATCGCCCATATAGCCGATTATCTGAGACGCCAGAGAATTCTCGGGATAAGCGCGGCCTGGTATCTTGTCGAACCGTACGCCGTTTCCTCGGTATTTTTCATGGATAAGCTTCTGCAGCTCCGTATATGTTGCCTGATCGATCTTTTTTTTCAGATATATAAAGCGGCTGTTGGCAGCCCTGGTTATTTTGGAGGAAAGCTCATCCTCCTGCATGCCGAGCAGCGGCGCCACGTCGGCTGCAAAAGCCGCCGGATCCTTTACGGCTGACGGCGTTACGCCGAAGTGGTAGAAGCTGGTCTGAACCGCGAGCGGCCTGCCGTTGCGGTCTACGATAGAGCCGCGCTCAACGGTCGGCGGTACGGGGATAAGCTCTTCCTCCGGCATAAAGGCAATACGTCCGTAGCAGAATATGACGTAGGCTGCGGCCAGCGCGGCGCAGCCGCCGATGATGCCGGTTCTGATAGGTTTAAAGAAATAGTTCATCTGCATAGAATCTTACCCAGTATGTTTTTTACCGGAACAAAGCCGTAGGTCCGGGAGTCCACCGACTGACCGTAGTTGTCGCCGACCGCAAGAATGTACCCTTCCGGGACCGTGCCGCTTGTATTCATGCGGCGATACTGCTCTTCGGTGAGCGGTATTTTTTTTCCTTCCACAAGCAGGCTGTAGCCCTTGTCCGTGTCATATGCAAGTTTTGTTCCGCCTGTCGCGACGCAGCGTTTTACGACGATCTTGTTATTATAGAGATAAATAACGATATCATCTTTTTCCGGTTCCGCCCACTGGCGGATCAAGCTGCTGCCTAAAGGACTGGCAATGCCGAACGCGGCCTTATGCACCAGTATGACGGAACCGTCATGTATCACCGGCTCCATGGAATTCCCTGAAACCCTGAGAAAATCAATGACGAACAGCTTGAGTATGATGCCTGCGCAGATTCCGATGCATATCCACAACAGCCCGCCGATACCTTTTTTTTTCTGCGGCATAATTGCTTTATTCTAATATGAGCTTTGATTTATGTCGATAGAAAAGTTATGGAAATAATTAGTTATGTCGGTTCCCGTTCCAACGGGAGAAGGAGCGGTTTTTCGTTTCCTTCCATCCGTCTGCCCTCGTATCATAAATCAAACAGCTCCGGCAGCATCGGCAGCGCAAGCGGTATACACAGCACGCTGGACATGCATGCCTCTGCGGGACGGACGATCCACGTAACTGACCTGACCGGCAGGCTGTTCGGCCCGGCAAAAAGCCGCATGCAGCAGGACCGGGTTAAGGCACGGCCGAGCGTGCGCGGTATGCTGCGCGCCGTAGGCAGTATGGTTGAGGACACGCTGTCCTTTTTTGTGCGCAGGGTCTATTTCGTTGTGATGCTCGTGCTGTGCGGCGCCGTGGTGTTCGCCGCGCTCGTGCTTCAGGACCGGCTCGTGAATTATGCCGTGCCGCTCGTGATGGAGCTGCAGCCTGAGCAGGAGATGGAAATCCTGGACAGCATGATGCAGCGGCTTGCCCTGAATGATACCGATGCATTTGACGAGAACGGAAATATTCTGAAGGACGGTACCGCGCTCACCGTCAATGAGCTGCAGTTTACGCAGCCGGTGACGTATAAACGGTATACGGTGGTGCCTGGCGACACGCTGCTGGGCATTACGCTCAAATTCGGACTGACGAATATTTCTACGCTCATTGCGGTCAACGATATAGATAATGTGCGGCAGCTGCGGTCAGGCCAGACGCTTAAGATTCCGTCCATAGACGGACTGGAGTATACGGTGAAGAAGGGTGACACGCTCAACGGCCTGTCATCGCGATATAAGGTTGCGCTTGAGGAGCTGCTCGACGTGAACGATCTGGATTCGCGGGAACTTGCTGCGGGGCAGACGCTGTTCATTCCGGGTGCCAAGCTGTCCGCCGATAAAATACGGAACGCCATGGGCGAGCTGTTCAAGTATCCGCTGTCTTCGGTACGGTGGCGGCTTACGTCGCGGTTCGGCCCGCGCTCCGATCCGTTTACGGGCGCAAAGTCAAATCATACCGGCATTGATATGGCGGCGCCTACGGGAACGCCGATCTACGCCTCCATGGGCGGCAGGGTGATAACGGCCGGATTTTCGAATGTGTTCGGCTACTATGTTGTGATTGACCATGGAAACGGGTACCAGACGCTGTACGGGCATATGTCCAAGATTCTGGTACGTGCAAAACAGCAGGTTGCGCAGGGCTCGCGGATCGGCCTTGTGGGCTCCACCGGCTATTCTACCGGGCCGCACCTGCATTTTACCGTGTATAAGAACGGGCGGCTCATTGACCCGTTGTCAGTATTGAAATAATATTTTATGTGGGAGGTACAGCATGACATCAGTACATGTATGCCATGGGTGCGGCAGGACTATCGACAGTAATTTTATGTATTGTCCGTGGTGCGGCAAGTCCTATGTTCCTGAGAACGCAGGATCGATCGACAGTGTGTTCCAGCAGCTGGAGACACTGCAGGCCAACGACAGGAACGAACGGCTGATTCATATGCAGATGCAGCTTGATCAGCTGGAAAAGGAGCTTGATACGCTTGTATTGAGCGCGGAGATGCATAAATGAAACAGAGCTGCAAAGCCCTGATTTTATGCTCTTGTTTTTTATCATTTTCTCCTGTATGGGCGGGCATCAGCTTTTCCGGCCCTGATCTGAACAGCAAGGATCAGCTGTTGTTCACGGTTGAAACGCAGATTTCCGGTACGCTGCCGTGCAAGGCGCTGTTCACCGTTCCGGTGACCGGCGGCACGGCGGCAGCCTCTGCTGATGCGGCTGAAGCTGCGGGTGAGTTCCCGACGCTGCTGACCTGCTATCCTGAGCGCATGGAGCTGCTTTCCGGCGGCACGGTGCTGCAGGTGCGCAACAGATATGGCACAGCCCGTTATGATTTAAAAGGCTCGCATCTGGAGTGGAGCGAAAAGATTGCATCCATTCCGGTGAATGAATCCCGACGGCTTCCGGTTTCGGTGAGTCCCGACGGTAAGTGGGCCTGCTATGTAAAAAAGACGCATACGGCCGACGGGCCGCTTATTATTGAGAATACTGCCACGCGCGCGCAGGCGCTGCTGAGCGCCGCAGTGCCTGTTGCATATGATTCCGTTCCGGTGCGGTGGGCTCCTGACAGCTCCGTGGTGATATATGAGAACGGCGGTTCCCTGTATTTCTGCAGTCCTGATGCGATGTTTCAGAACATTCAGATGGCGGAGCGCTTCCGCCGTATCGGAACCGGCACCATCAATTCCGTGCAGTTTACTGATGACGGAAGCATCATCTATATAGACAACGACGTGGTGTACAATGTGAATCTGATCGGTTTGTACACCGCAGCATTATACGGTCCGTTCGTGGATAACGGCAACGCCGCGGCGCTGCTGCCGCTGCCGTTTAATCCTCGTACAGACTCTTTTGCGGTGAACAGCTCCGGCTCGGAACTGGTGGTCATCACCGGCGGCAAGCTTGTGTCCCATTACCGGCTGGAGCCGGGCCGCTTTACGTATGTGCAGTCCCTGTATTCGGAGCCGTTTGTGGACGAGCGGTGCAGTGCGGTTGGATTTTCTGTAATCTGGCCGCGCGACCGGCAGCCGATGGTAAAGATCGATCTGATTTCTCTGGGCACCGGCACCTCGTTCTCGCGCCTGTATACAATCAGCGGCGGTAGGACTCAGGTGGGCGTGGTGGACATGCCGCAGTGCGCCGCCGTGTCAGCAGACCGGACCCGGCTTGCAGTCGGCACCTCCGACGGCGTGGTGATCTACAGCGTGCCAGACGGCAGGGTGGTGGATCAGCTTACGCGTGAGTCCGTGATATCTTTGCAGTGGGACGGAAACTCCGTGCTGTACGTGGGCGGCGAAAAGCTTATACAGAAATGGGATCTGGACCAGAAAAAGCGTCAGGTGCTCTATGTGTCCTCTCCCGATAAGGCCCGTTGGAATATTGCAGGCACTACTGTGGTCGCGGAGGCGGGCGGCGGCATCTATGAGTACAGCAGGGACGCCAGAACATGGCTGCCCGCGACGATGCCGTTTCCGGGCGGCTACAGCGCCGTGCAGAACGGCCGCTACCGTGTGTACGTGGACAAAACGCAGAATGCGCTGTATGAAAACGCGCTGTATGTACGCACGCTTTCGCGCGGTGCGGTGACAAGACCGCTGCTGGCGGAAAGCGTACGCAGGCAGGGTGCGCGCCGTAAAGTGGCGCTCGTGTTCGACGTTATGGACAATAAGGACGGCCTGTGCCGGATCCTTGCGTCGCTTGCGTCATACAAGTTGCGCTGTACATTCTTTATAAACGGTGATTTTATCAGAAAGTATCCGCTGTATGCCAACCAGATTGCGGTCTCGGGGCAGGAATGCGCGTCGCTGTTCTATACGGCGGCCGATCTGCTGACAGACGGCTTCAGCATCGATGAGACGTTCATCCGCCGCGGCCTTGCTCGTAACGAGGATGAATTCTATGCATGTACCGGCAAGGAGCTTTCGCTGCTGTGGCATGCGCCGTTCTACCGTGCGAACGACGTGATCATCAAGGCCGGAGAATCCGCCGGATATATGTACGTGAATGCCGCCATGCCGGGCTATGATACCGTGACGCTTGAGCAGGGAATGCTTGAGGGGCATGAGTATCTGGCGTCAGGAAAGATTATTGACCGTATGGTGCAGGAAGCCGTTTCCAACGGCAGAAAGATTCTGGCCGTTTCCGCGGGTATTTCCCGCGGCTCCCGCACCGATTATGTATATGACAATCTTGATCTGCTGATCAATGAGCTTATCGATGCAGGCTACGAGATTGTTCCTGTGTCAGGGCTGTAGCAGCGGCGCGGCAAGCTTGCCCGCCGCCCGCCTGATGAGCGGTCCGCGCTCCACCGTTCTGTCCGCCGCGAGCGGAACGCGCCGCAGCACCTGCTGACCGGTGCGGTATATCAGCGTTCCGTAGATTTCTCCCGCTTTTGTTGTCTCTGAAATATAGGGCGGTACTTCCGCCTGTACGGTCACGCTGCGCGCGGCATCCTGCGGCGTGGCGCCTGTGATGAACGGTACGGTAAGATAGCTGGTGTCGAGCACCGGCACCAGCGTCACCGTGTTCCGGCTGCCGCCGGGCACCGCCACGGTAATTCTGTGCGGATCGGTGTCATGATAGTCGGCAAAACTTGCGAATGCCCATTCCATCATCTGCGTGCCGTCGTGGATGCGCCCGTTGTTTCCTTGTACGCTTCCTACGCCAGATCCTTTCATTGTTACTGAAAGAAATCTGACCCCGTTGCGCTGCGCGGTGAGCGCCAGATTGTATCTGCTTTCATAGATAAAGCCCGTTTTGAGTCCGTCGCAGCCGGGCAGCAGCCTGAGCAGCTTGTTCGTGTTGTATTGGGTGATGCTCTGTACTTTATCCTCCGGATACTGCGGAAGATTGTGCGGCTGCGGATAGGTGAATTCATGGCGTGAATGGTATTTTTCGAGCGCCTCGGGAAAGTCTGAGACGTACCGGCGCGCGAACGATGCGAATTCCCGCGCCGTGGTCAGATTGTGCTCATCGTAGCCGGAAGGCTCCACGAACCTGGTCTGCACGAGGCCGAGTGCCTGAGCCTCACGGTTCATGCGCTCTACGAACGTGTCCATGCTGCCGCTGATGTACAATGCGGCTGCTATGGCGGCGTCATTGCCGGAGTCGACGGCAAGTCCGGTCAGGATTTCGTCCAGCGTTACCTGCTGTCCGGCGTTCAGGAACATACGCGACGCATCGGACGGCAGGTTCACGGCCCAGCATTCCGGCGGCAGCGGCACGATATCCGCGGGTGATACGGTACCCGCATGGATTTCCTTGAAGATGATGTACATGACCATGAGCTTTGTCATGGAGGCAGGGGGAATCACTTCGTCCGCGTTCTTTTCGTACAGCACGCTGCCGGTGGCCGTGTCAATGATGATGGCCGAGCCTGCCCAGACATCAAGCTTTGCGGGAACGGTGTGATAGGGTAGTGCGTGGACTCCCTGAGTACGTTCAGGGAACGCGCCGTCAAGGACGGCGTCCAGCTCCTGCTGTTCTTCCTGCGTGAGCGGCTCCGGCTCGGGAAGCGTCCGTAACGTATGAGTATATGAAAAAAAAGCTCCGGCTATAAGTACGGCGCCGGCCGCCGCCGCGCCGAGAAGCGCTTTGGCATAGGTAGGTACTGGATGTAATTGCATAGCAGGAGTATATACAAAAACTTTCGTTTGTAACAGCCGGGCAAAGCTGCTGCGGCCTACTGCGATTTTGCCGCGCGCTGCCGCAGCAGCATGTCTGCTATGGTGATCTGCGCCATGGCCTCCACCACCGGTACGATTCGCGGACACAGGCACACGTCATGCCGGCCTTGTATGGTCAGATCGGTGTCGGTGAGCGCCGCGCCGGCCGCGCTGCTGCCGGCGGAAACGGTCTGCTGGGACTTGAAGATACTCGGTACCGGCTTTACGGCAAGCCTGAATACAATGTCGTTGCCGTTGGAGATGCCTCCGAGCGTTCCGCCCGCGTTATTCGATCCGAACTGTACGCTGCTGCCGTCAGTGCGCATAATGTCGTTATCCGTACTTCCGAACAGATCCGCCGCCGCGAACCCTGCGCCGAATTCGATGCCTTTTACGGCACCTATGGAAAGCATGGATTTAGCAAGCTCGGCGTCGAGCTTGTCAAAGACCGGTTCGCCGAGTCCTGCGGGAACTCCGGTGATACGGCAGGCCACAATGCCGCCCGCGCTGTCGCCGTCTTTGCGCAGCGCTTCTATGCGCTCAAGCATTTTCTGCGCGGCATTGTTGTCGGGCGCGCGCATGGCGTTCTGCTCTATGCACGCAGGATCAATGCTGCTTATGGAAATGCCTGCCGCCCGCTCCGTATAGGCGGTGATCTGTATGCCGCAGGTGTCAAGCAGCGCCTGCGCCACTGCGCCTGCCGCGACGCGCGAGGCAGTTTCCCGGCCGCTTGACCGCCCGCCGCCCCGGTAGTCACGGACGCCGTATTTCATATAGTAGGTATAGTCGGCATGGCCCGGACGGAATGTGTGCGCCAGATTGCCGTAGTCCGAGGAATGCTGCGCCGTATTGCGGATCAGCAGCGCTATGGGAGTGCCTTCAGTGACGTCCTGAAACACGCCGCTGATAATCTCCACCTGATCGGGCTCTGAGCGCGCTGTGACTGCCGCATTTGTCTGCTGCCCCTGCCGTGCGCCGGGCCGCCGACGGTCAAGCGCGCGCTGTATCTGTTCCCTTTTCAGCGTCAGCCCTGCCGGACAGCCGTCAATGACGACGCCGAGCCCGGCTCCATGGCTTTCGCCGAAGGTTGTGACTTTAAAAATCGTACCGATTGTATTTCCGCTCATAGTATCTGTATTATACCGGGGATCATCGGATTAGAGTAGGGGGGCGGAGTCCTGCGTGAACATCGCCTTGGAGAACGGGCCGCACCGCGGATTCAAAAGCGCCGTCGGTGACGCCGCGGGAACTGGTGCTCGGTCATAGGAAACTTTCAGCACACTAAGTCATTATCTGGTCAAATCTTTTACCCACTTGTATTTTTTGTAATGCACGACAACCCATGGAATTTTGCCGACTTCATCCAAGCAGGTGCAGGCATATACGATCAATGCCGGCCAGTGAAAGATAAATGTGCCTAAAAAGGCGAGGGGAACCGCAATGCCCCACATGGTTACCGCCAGACTGTACATATCAAACAAGGTGTCTCCGCCGCAATCAAATATGCCGTTGATCAAAATTGAATTGATGGCTCTGCCTATCATGTAAAATGACATGATGAGCATCATTCCCTTAAGTGTTTTTTGTGCAGCTGACGTAAGTTTTATATAATGCAGCACAATCGGTGTTGAAATCAGCATGAGCAAGGTCGATGCAAGACCGCAGATAATTGCAATGATGAACAATCGATCGCCATAGCATTTCCCTTTTTCCAGTTGCCCGGCTCCCAATTCATTGCCGACTACGATTCCTGCACCGGCAGCAAGACCATTACACAAACAGCACACGAGGTCGCGTACGACCGACGCTATTGAATTTGCTGCGGCAGGATCTGTGCCCATGTGGCCCATAAAAGCCGTATACGAGGTAAAACCAATGCCCCAGACTAAGTGCGCACCCAACAATGGCAGCATGCACGTAATAAAATCCTTAAGGAGCAGGGGATGCTGCCGCAGTAAATCACCGGGCACAAAGTGTGTTTTATTGATATGGCAAAAAACGACAGAACAAGCAGCAAGCTCAATGATACGTGCAATGAGTGTTGCCGAAGCTGCTCCTTGTGCTCCCAGCACAGGTAATCCAAAAAGACCAAAGATAAGAAGCGCGTTGAGGATAATATTGAGTATGACTGTCAGTGAGCTGATAAGTGCTGCCGTATGGGCATGATCGGTAATCTTTAGGATGACTAATGCAATTTGTGAACATCCTGTCAAAAGATACGAATAGGAGGCAATCTGCAGGTACTTTGTTCCTATTTCGATGAGGATAAGTTCGTTTGTAAAGATGTGCATTAATGCTGCTGGAAAAAATCGGCAGGCAATAAAAAATAAAAACGATACAAGAAAAGCACACTTTAATCCAAGCGCAAATATAAAATTAAGGGAATCATGATCTTTTTTACCCCAATACTGCGCTCCCAGAATGGTTGTGGTAGAAATGATGCCGCCTAAAAATAAGTTTTGCACAAATTGTATCTGTGTTGCCAGTGATACAGCTGCCATTGAGTTTTGGTCGCCATGTCCCAGCATAAATGCATCTGATGCTGCTACCAGAGCAAGCATGAGGCTTTGGAGTGCTATAGGCAGTGATATATGTACTAATTTAGTATAGAATGCCCGGTCGGAAAAAAGGTCAATTGTCATATGTGGTGATTATAGCGAAACTGTGCAGGTGTTGCATAGGTATGTTATTACCTGCAAATCGCATTAGGTCACCTCTAAATACTGACGCTTTCTGTGTTTTATGCTAGACTGCCGGTATGTCAGAGAAACTTTCATCCGGTACAAAAAAACGGGAATGGTTTGAAAATGAATCATTCTGGCAGAATTATGGTCCCGTCATGTTCGACAGCGACCGGTGGGCGGAAGCTCCGGACGTGGCCGATGCGGTGTGCAAGATTGCCGGGCTGGGAAAAGGCAGTACGGTGCTTGATGCAGGCTGCGGTCCCGGACGTATCAGCGTGGAGCTTGCTATGCGCGGGCTTGCGGTTACGGGCGTTGATCTGATTCAGTCCGAGCTTGATGCGGCCAAAGAGTCCGCGGATGACGAAGGTGTAGACGTGGACTGGATACGTGCTGACCTGCGCTCATTTACTACGGCCAAGCGATTCGATGCTGCCGTGAATCTGTACACGTCCTTCGGCTACTGCGATACAGTGGAAGAAGATCTGAACATACTGCAGCATATCAGCGCGACAATAAAAGAGAACGGCTGGTTCATTCTTGAATGTACGAGCCGGGAGACCGCCATCCGCTATTTTACGGAAGGCGAATGGTTCGAGCGCGCAGGTAAGACGGTGCTCACGCAGTTTTCGGTGGAAGGCGCATGGGAAGGTCTGCGCTCTAAATGGATTTTGATTGATAATAAGACCGGCGAGCGTATAGAGCACGAATTCGTACAGCGCCTGTATTCCGCGGTTGAGCTCAAACGGCTTATGATTACGGCAGGCGGCTTTAAGACGGCGGAAATCTACGGGGATTTTGATTTTTCTCCATATAATCAGAACGCCCGTACTATGGTGATTGTAGCCAGAAAATAGTAAACCTGTTCGATAACGGAGTTATCGAACAGGTCTAGTGTACAGCAAATGAGTATAGATATAATGAACGGCCGCGGAGCAGATTGTACGGCAAACCCCTCAGCAGGTCCCGTTGTAACGGGCGAGGCCGCAACAGCGGCGCTTTTTGATTTGGACGGCGTGATTCTTGATACGGAGCCTCAGTATACCGTGTTCTGGAAAGATATCTGCGCCCGGTATCTTGGAGACGGTTCTTTGAGCCTTGCCATAAAAGGCCAGACGCTTGACCGTATCTACCGCAAATTCTTCGACGGACAAACCGAGCTGCAGCGTGAGATTACGGCAAAACTTGATGAATTTGAGGCGAACATGGACATGCCGTATATTCCCGGCGTGATACCGTTTGTGCAGGAGCTGCATGCGCACGGCGTGCGTACCGCGGTGGTGACCAGTTCGAACAAGCCTAAGATGGAATCCGTGTACCGCAGGCACGCGGAGCTGCCGTCGCTGTTCGATCACATTCTGACCGCAGAGCGTTTTACGCGCAGCAAGCCTGATCCCGAGCCGTACCTGCTCGGCGCGGCTGACTGCGGCGTGCCGCCTGAGCGCTGCTTTGTATTTGAAGATTCGTTCAACGGCATTGCCGCCGGCAACGCGGCGCATATGGCGGTGATAGGCCTTGCCACCACGAACCCCGCGGAGCAGATAAAAGCGCAGTGCCGGCTGGTAGTAAAAGACTTTACGGAGCTTGACTACAGCCGTATGATGCGTGCGTGACTCAGAACTTCGTTGCCGTCTTCGGTGATGAGTACATCATTTTCCAGACGGCAGCCGCCTGCGTGCGCATCGTACAGACCCGGCTCAAGCGTTATGATCATGCCGGGCTTGAACACTGTTGCCGGCGGAACGGACGTCCGCACGACCGGTGATTCATGTATCTCAAGTCCTATGCCGTGTCCGAGCGCATGGGGCATCTTCCGCCGTGCCTTGGCAAAAATCTCCTGAGCTTTCAACGCAGCCTTCTGTACCGGTATGTCCTTTTTGTACAGCGTCAGACAGGTGTCGTATGCTTTCTGTACGAGCGAGACCAGCTTTTCCTGCTCCGCGGAGAGCGCCCCTCGTGCCACAGTTATGGTGGTGTCGCTTGTATAGCCGTCACGGACTACGCCGAAATCAAGTATGGAAAGACCGTCATCCGCCCACGGACCTGCAGTATAGGACGGGAAGCAGTGGATGGCGAAGCTGCGCGCGGAACCTGCGGCAAGCGTATCGAATCCGGTACGCTCACAGCCGTTTTCGCGGCATTCCTTTTCAATGAGCAGCGCCACGTCAGTTTCGCTGTGCAGCTGCCCTTCCTTGAGCTTTGCTTCTATAACGTCAATAATATGATCGCCCACGGCTGCCGCCGCCTTTACGCTTGCAATTTCCTGCGCGTCTTTTACGGCCCGCAGCGATGCCACGTAATCATGCAGGCTGTTTTCGCGGCACCGCACGTCCCAGTCGGGCAGCGCATCTACGAATGAAAGAAATGCCGGATATGATGTGGACGGCGGTAGTTCCACCGTTTTTTTTGTATGCTCTGCGGAAAGAATCTCTTTTACTGCCTTGATGCTCTGTCTGCCGAAATTGGACGAGGCGATGATCGTTTCTGCATGTGCAAGCTGCTTTGCCAGATTTTCATCCCACGGAATGAGCACTGCCCTGTTGTCGGCAAAAAAGATGAGCAGTGCGTCAGACGTATAGCCTGTCAGATACCTGACGGCGGGCTCCCGGTGGTCTTCGTTGTCCTCGAAAACCGCTGCGGCAATGTCGTGGTCCGTCATATATGCGGCGGTCTTTGCCCGCCGCTCTGCAAATGTTTTTTTCATGTCTTCTGTAACCATAATGTAACCTTCTCGTTTGGGAGTCTCGAAAAACCGGCTTCCGCGGCTTTTCGAGGTTCCCTTTAATCCTTCGGAGTTCTCTTGATTTTACGTACGGCCAGCATGGCCACCGGATCTTTTGTGATTGCAAGCAGCAGGATCCCCGCCGCTGCAAAAACAAATCCGGCTGCCGCTGCCGGTATGCCGTATACTATGAGTCTTGTCTGCGGGGCACCCGCGCATGCGCTGCGCAGGTACGGCAGTATGAGCCATGCCGGTATGGCCGCCGCGGCTGAAAGTATAATCAGTTTTACCATATAGGCAAGTGATGCGGCGACGAT
>CACZQF010000150.1 GCA_902783245.1 uncultured Spirochaetaceae bacterium
GCAGGTGGGGGATCTTTCTATAGAAATTCTGCCCAAGGTTTCACGCACTGCCGCGGATGATCCTGTCCGCTGGAAATCGCTTCTGCTGCGCATGCTTGCGCGGACAAAGAATATTCCGTTGTATGAGACTGACCGGCAGCTGCAGACGTTGTCCCGGCAGCCGCTTTCAGATATATTTTTGACAGCGTACATACGTGAGCTGGACGCGCTTATTAGAAAAGGACTGCTGAAAGCATACCGTAAAGAGGCAAAGAACCGTCGTACGCTGAAGGGTAAGCTTGATTTTTCTCGTAATATAAAATACAACGCATTCCATCAGGAACTGTTTTATACGAATGCGACGGTCTATGACTATCAGTCGCTGTTTAATCGTATTTTGATACAGGCGCTGCGATGTATCAGGACCGTTCCTTGCGTAAAAACGGACGCGAAGCGGATTCTTGATACGTGGGGCGGCCTGACGCCCGTGGCCCCTGACGCTGTATGCTGGCAGAAGCTTATGTTCGACCGCCGCACGGACGGTTATCGGAAGGCGATGCTGTATGCCAAAATGATTCTTACTGGCTATAATCCGAGCCTGAGGCAGGGAAGCCTGCCTGTGATTAGTTTTTTGTTTGATATGAACCGGCTGTTTGAAGCGTATGTGTTTCAGACGCTGCGGCGCACCGGCAGGTTTGAAAAGATTATGGCACAAAGCGGCGGTAAATTCTGGCGGAATATGATTCTGAGACCTGATATTCTTGCGGAATATAACGGACAGGAATATGTTCTGGACACAAAGTGGAAGCGTTTGGATCAGTATTCTGATGTTGCAGAAAATGATCTGCGGCAGATTTTTGCATACTGCCACAAATTCAGCTGTGACAAAGGGTATCTAGTGTATCCCTTGTTTGACGGCTGTCCGTCTGATCTGCAGGCACAGCCGTATAAGGTGCCTGCAGCTGATGATGTTTCTGCCCGAAAGGCAAGCTGCGGCATTAAGTTTTTTGATCTGTTCAGCACAGATCCTCTTGGCTGTATTGACTGGAATATGTAGATCTTTTATGCCGTTCTGGGATTCATGATCCTTCAGAACCGGCCGATATACATAGAAGAGGCTAAAAGCGAGAATATGAAAAAGGTTATCTGCACATTTGTATGTATGCTTTCGGTGCTGGCGGCGGTGCCTGCACTGCAGGTTAATGAGTCGGAGCTGAAGACGGCCGCAGAAGACGGCATCAGCTTTCAGAACTACGGCGGCCCCCATGCAGTTATTGAGACGGCAGCAGCTATCACCGGCATCGGTACTCAGCTGGGACAGTCCGTGGCCGTAGATGTAAACCGGAGCGCTACCTATCGTCCTGAAGGTAAGTACACGGTTATTCATGCGGTTGGCGGCGATGAGCCCGGAAAGCTTGATGCGGATATCTTTGTTATACAGCCTTCGGCAACCGTTGATCATATTCGTAATGTGCGCAGAATCCTTTCCGGTTTTTTGACAGCCGCCTATGGCTATACTAAAGACGATGCTGATACTATTGCCGTGTTTATCACGGTATACAACGCGGTGTATCGTAATGAGCTTTCTGTATTTAATCAAAAATACAAGGCTGAGGTTCTGAAATATTTGAACCGTGAGCAGGTGGGACTGAGCACTGTCTGGACGGACTGGGCCGGCGGTACTCAGATTGTTATTCCGCTCGGAGAGCTGGACGGTGGTCTTTCTACCATAGATACTTCGGTCATAAGCAATGCTGATGTTATTAATTCTCTGCGGGAAGAGGATGACAAAGGAATTGATGTGCGCAGCAATATGGCTGATATAAAGGCACGCGAAGCTGAGGATGCCTCTGAAAAGGCTCGTGCGGCTCAGAAAGAGGCCGTCCAGCAGCGTGCTGTTGCGGCAGAAGCGAAAAAAGATGCTGATATAGCGGCGGCAGCTGCGGCGGCTGATCCTGATAACCTTGAAAAACAGCAGGCTGCAGCCGAAGCACGTCAGAAAGCTGTGGAAGAATCTAAGAAAGCTGAGACTGCTTCTAAAAACGCGGAGGTACAGCAGCAGAAAGCTGATAAAAAGACGCTGGAAGTTCAGACTGAGCAGGGCAGAATCGTACAGGATAAAAAAGAGCTTGCAAAGGCTGCCGGCATAGATACGTCGTCGTATGTAACCGGTTTGACGGTTACTGATGAAAAGAACCGGTACTATGGACTGGTGACTGTGGACGGTGACAACGGAAAGATTATCCGGGTGTCGCCGGTAAAGCAGATACGCGATACTCGGCTGTATACGGTTTCAAGCGTTCGGATTACTGATGATGAAGGAAAAAGCACGGTATATGATTCGCTCTTTATGGTGCTGTGCGGTGTAAACAATAAAAAATCTGCTGTAAAGCTCTGTCTGATTGATACAGAATCCCTTGAGCTGAAAAAAGAGACTGCGGAGACAGTTTCTGTTGCGGCCGGACTGCTGGAGCTTAACGGCAGCTATTTTGCAGTTATCCAGTCTGGTAAGGAATGGTTTGCGGCACGGTTTGATAAAAATCTGAATCTGCTTAATAAGAGCGCTGCGGCTGTACATGCAGCTACTGCGATTACGATCGTAAACGGCGGTATCATGGTGACTGATAAAAAGGGGAATCCGATGGTTCTCAGCGCAGATGATCTGAGCACCAGATGGTAAAGTACATTCCCGCTCTATAAAACAAAAGGCCGTTCCGGGCTTGTTATACAGCTCGGAACGGCCTTTTTGATAGGGCTCGAGAGCCCGTGAAACTATCTCAGTTTTATTTTGAAGACTTCTTTTTCTTTGATACAACGTCAAAGAGGACTGCGAGCAGCAGTACAAGACCTTTTACTGCTTTCTGCCAGTTTGAATCGACGCCGAGAATTGACATACCGTTATTCAGTACGCCCATAAAAACTGCGCCTACAACCGCGCCGCTTACTGTTCCGGTTCCGCCGTATGCGGATGCGCCACCGATAAAGCAGGAGCTGATAGCATCCATTTCATAGTTTGTACCTGCTGTAGGTGCAGCAGAATTAAAGCGGGCCACACAAACGAGCGCTGCAACTGCTGAAAGGAATCCCATGTTGGTGTATGCAAAGAACATAACCTTGTCGGTATTGACGCCTGACAGCTTTGCAGCCTTTGCGTTGCCGCCCAGTGCGTACAGATAGCGTCCGGGAACTGTGTTCTGTGTGTAATAGGCATAAACGAGCACGATGACGGCTACGATAACCAGAATGATCGGAAGGCCTTTGTCCTGTGCCAGCAGAGTTGCTACGATCATGATCACGAGGCACAGCAGCACTATCTTTGAGATGAATACGCCGAAGGAAGTGACTTCGTAGCCTTTTGCTTTTCTGCTGTTCCGTTTTATGATTTCTGCAACGATGAACAGGATACAGCAGACGGCTGCAATAAGCATGGTCACCGTGAATGTTATTGAAGATGCTTTTGCAAGATCTTCGTTTATCAATTTTTCAGAAACAGCAGGAATATAGCTTGAGAAGAGTGCCAGATAGCTGTCAGGCATAGGAGAAATGGTAAGGCCGTTGAGTACGATCAGGGCGGCACCGCGCCACAGCAGCATGCCTGCGAGTGTTACGATGAACGGGGGAATGTGCACGAATGCAATCCAGAGTCCGTGCCATGCACCGATAAGTATGCCTACAACAAGGCACAGCAGAATTGAAAAATAGATGTTCCAATGCAGGTTCACGATGAGCGTACCGGCAATGGCGCCTACAAACGCTACGATAGATCCGACTGAAAGGTCGATGTTACCGCCCGTCAGAATACAGAGCAGCATACCGGTAGCCAGAATAACGACGTAAGCATTCTGGTTGATAATGTTGGTGATATTCGCCGGTGCGAACAATGAGCCGTTGCCGGTTGCCACGATCAGGATCTGGAACAGCATCATGACGACTATAAGCGCAATGAATATTGTATTATTCTTAAGCGTCCGCTTAATGTTATAGGTTGTTGTGGATGACATACTTCCTCCTATTTTGATTCCGAATTAATGATACAGGACATGATTTTTTCCTGCGTTGCTTCTGCACTCGGCAGTTCTGCAATAATTTTGCCTGCATTCATGACATAGATGCGGTCGCTCATGCCGAGAATTTCGGGCATTTCCGATGAAATGAAGATGACGGATTTACCGTCCTCTACCATTTTATTTATGATACAGTAGATTTCGTATTTGGCGCCTACATCGATTCCTCTGGTCGGCTCGTCGAGTATCAGAATGTCCGGATCAGCGAACAGCCATTTACCCAGCAGTACTTTCTGCATGTTGCCGCCGGAAAGATTGCCTACCGCTTCATCAATAGATGTACATTTTGTATGCATCTCATTGACATACTGTTTGGCAACCATCCGTTCCTTGCTGAAATCGATGATATTGTGATTAGAAATCTTTTCAGGCTTTGCGGATGAAGTATTCCGACAGATATCCTCCGTCAGTATAAGACCGTTGCCCTTGCGGTCTTCAGTTACATAGGCCAGACCATGGTTGATGGCAGCCTTTACGTTGGGAAGCTGTACTTCCTTGCCGTTCAGGTACAGATGGCCGCGGATGTTGGTGCCGTAGGAGTGACCGAAGATGCTCATTGCAAGCTCAGTACGTCCAGCGCCCATAAGACCGCTGATACCGATAACTTCGCCCTTACGGAGCGTAAAATTAACGTGATCGCATACTTTTATGCCGTCAAATACCGGATGGTCAACACACCAGTCCTTTACTTCAAAGCAGATGTCGCCGATGTGCTGGTTCTTTCTGCGCGGGAACCGGTCTGTAATATTACGTCCAACCATGGCGGAAATGATGACGTCCTCTGAGAAATCATCTGTCTTTTTATCGAGTGTTTTGATTACGCTGCCGTCACGTATAACGGTGATTTTGTCGGCAACATAGGAAACTTCGTTGAGTTTATGTGATATAAGGATGGATGTCATGCCCTGCTTTTTGAATTCAAGCAGCAGGTTCAGCAGATGCTTGGCCTCGCTGTCGTTGAGCGAAGCTGTGGGCTCATCCAGAATAAGCAGCTTTACATTTTTACCGAGCGCTTTTGCGATTTCTACAAGCTGCTGTTTGCCCACTCCGATGTCCTTTATCAGCGTGTGTGAAGAATCTTTCAGACCTACCAGACGGAGCAGCTCATCCGCTTTTCCGAATGTCTCTGCCCAGTCAATTTTTGAAACCGTGCCCCGTTCATTGCCTAAAAACATGTTCTCGCCGATTGTGAGCAGCGGAACGAGCGCGAGTTCCTGATGTATAATAACGATACCGAGTTTTTCACTGTCTTTGATATTTTGAAATTTACAGACATTACCGTCATACACAATATCACCGGTGTATGACCCGTACGGGTAAATGCCGCTTAAAATGCTCATGAGCGTGGATTTTCCGGCTCCGTTCTCTCCGACAAGCGCATGGATTTCTCCTTCCTGCACTTCCAGATTTACATTATCAAGTGCTGTTACTCCGGGAAATGTCTTTGTTATATGCTGCATCTGCAATAGAGTTTTTGCCATGGTAGCCTCCCGCACTTTTTTATAAAAAAGGCAGAACGATCCAAAGGTCTGTTCTGCCTTTTATCAGATGTTAGAATTACTGCCTATTTCAGGTCTGCTTCGGTATAGTAACCGGAGTCAATAAGCAGGCTCTTGTAGTTTTCTGTAGTTGCAAATACAGGCTCACACAAGTATGAGGGAATGATACCGGTGCCGTTGTTGTATGTCTCTTTGTCGTTGATTTCGGGCTCTTTTCCCTGCATGATTGCATCTACCATACCGACTACTTTTTCAGCCAGCGTACGGGTGTCTTTGAAGATAGACATAGCCTGAGTTCCCTTTATCATGTTCTTTACGTTGGGCTTGTCGCAGTCCTGACCGGTAATGATCGGGAAGTTTTCTGCAGTGTAGCCTGCTGCTGTAAGAGCATTGGTGATACCCATTGCTACAGAGTCGTTTGAAGAATAAACGGCGTCAAGCTTTTTGCCTTTAGGACCGTATCCCTGTGAGGAGATGAGGTTCTCCATGCGTTTCTGTCCTTCTTCTGTAGACCAGTTGAGCGTTGCGCACTGTGCTTTTGTAGTCTGTCCTGACGGAACTACGAGCACGCCTTTTTCAATGTACGGAGTGAGCACGTCCATGGCACCGCCGAAGAAGAAGTTGATGTTGTTGTCATCAGGAGAACCGGTGAACAGTTCGATTGTTGCGGGATCGGCTGCAGTGCGGTTTTTCAGGTTCAGCTTCTTTACAAGGAAGTCACCCTGGATGGTTCCGACTTTGTAGTTGTCGAATGTTGCATAGTATGAAACTGCGTTGGAGTTCATGATCAGGCGGTCATAAGCGATAACTTTGATGCCTTTGCGCTTTGCATTGTCAAGAACGTTCTTGAGTGCAGAGCCGTCGATTGAAGCGATAACAAGAATTGCATCGCCTTTCGTAACCATGTTTTCAATCTGGTTTGTCTGGGTGGCAATGTCGTTATTTGCATACTGAAGGTCAACTTTGTAGCCGGCCTTTTCCAGCTGAGCTTTCATGTTGGCTCCGTCCTGATTCCACCGCTGCAAATCTTTGGTGGGCATGGAGACTCCGATCGGTGTCTTTTTTCCGTCTTTTGCACCGCCTGCGAACACTGCAGGAACTGTAAGCAGACCTGCCAGGCATAATGCTGCAATCTTTTTCATATGTATTCCTCCTTAGGAACTTAATTTGATACTGTAATCTTACTGTGTAAATCGTTCATAAAGCATACAAAGTTGTGCATTTTTTTGTTATTTTGGTGTGGGAATACAGATTTTAGGACAGGATGCAGTGTAGTTTTTCTGGATTATTTTGTGCTAAAAAAAATCCAGAACAGCCGGCGGTCTATTATGATGAAAAAATCGGAATACGGGAAAATCTACTGCACGGTACGATATATTTCACCATGGGTATGAAATCCTGATTTTATGATAACGTCATCGATGTTGTCTTTGGTAACAACCTGCGGATCAAGCCAGACTGCCGGTATGTCGGCGTACCCGTTGTTGATAGTTTCTGCCTCTGTTCCGACTGCCGAAACGGCTGCCTGCAGGTTCTGAAGCGTCTGCATGACGGTTTTTCCTTTTGCAAGCTCCACCGCATACATTGCGGCAAGTTCGGCAAGACGGGTAATGGGCTTGTAGATCGTAAAATCCTGTTGCCCGCGTACAATGTACTGGCAGGCGGAAATGTCCGCATCCTGTCCGCACAACGGTATATGATGGTCCGGATAATAGTCCGCGATCGCTTGTATGACGCTTCCGGCCACCGCATCATTGCCGCAGATGATTGCGTCAGGAATAGTTCCTCCGGTAAGAATATTGACAGCCTTTTGATAGGATAGGTCGTAGTTCCAGCCGTCAGTATGGAATGTTTCTGTTATCCGTACTGCCCGGTTCTGTATGACTTTCTGTACACCGTTCTGGATGAGCGTCATATTGTAGTCATCCTCCGGCCCCAGCATGCAGATCCAGTTATGGCCGCATTTTTGTGCGAGCAGCTGTTTTGCCATGAGCTCTCCAACCTTTTCGGTGTTTACAGAGATATACATGGATATATCTGCATTGCTGATGAGCCGGTCATAGGCAATGACCGCAATGTTTTTTGCCCTGAGTTTTTGTATAGTTTCTGTCAGTGAATCTTTTTTCTTTGCTACAATAACAACTGCCTGAACTTTTCGCTCCATAAGATACAGCAGCTGCTTGTTCTGTTCTTCGGCGCTGTCTCCCGCATTCTGCACAATGATGTCGGCACCGAGTTTTTTTACGGTATCCATAAAAATATCCAGATCCCGCTGCCAGCGTTCAAGCGCGAGCGTATCGATCGAAAAACCGATGCAGAGCTTTGCCGCAGCGTCAGGCGAATTCTGCGGCGAGCGCGGACTGCTTGGCTTGGAAAGCCTGCTGATGCCGAACAGCAGGGTCAGAATAAGTAGTACAGACAGCACTGCAAGCAGTATTGCCGTCGGTTTAGCAGCCGTTTCGGCCAGTCCCTTAAAGTTTTTTTGCTCCATCCCTGAACTCCGTTGGTGTTACTCCGAATTTATTTCTGAATATTCTGCTGAAATAATTCTGATCATTGAATCCTGTTGCAGCGCTGACTTCTTTTATGCTTATGTGTCCCTGCTGCAGCAGTTCCCGTGCTTTTTCCATGCGTAGATCTGTAAGATAGGTGATATAGTTTTGATTTTTTTCTTCCTTGAACAGTTTGCTGAGGTAAAACGAGCTTACCTGTACTGCCTTTGCGGTTTGCTCAAGCGTTATATCTTCTGCAATATGTTCATTGATAAATTCGATGGCTTTTTGAATGATTGGATTTTTCTGCTTTGACATGACGCTCATGACGGCAACGGCACAGTCGCTGCACCGGTTTTGGATGAACCGCTCAAGATTTTCCATATTGTTTTCATTTTTGAGCAGCGAGAATGCATTTTCAAAAGCATCGTTTGTAAATGTGGTGTTGATTTCTGCGGTTATGTTACGGATGTTGACGAGCAGCTCAAAGAGTGCGTTTTTTATCCTGTCCATATTTCCTTGGTATTTGTCGGCCACTGCTGTACAGTATGACGTGACGAGCGGTGCAAGCATTGCTGCATCTCCTGCCTGAATCCTGCCGAAAATCTGTCCGGCTATTTTTCCGGGATCTTCTGCCGTTTTTTCCTGCTGTGCCGTAAAGGCAATGCCGCCTGCCGGAGAAACGGTTGAAAGCCTCTCTAAAGACTGTATGTAGGCTTCTCCGGTTTTTGCCATATCATGTTCAAGGTTGCTGCAACCTGCCCGGATACCGGCTCCGATACTGATTGACAGCTGGAGAAATAGCTCTGACAATTCCGTGTTCAGCTGTGCCGTACTGGTCATGGTGTCGGGAAAAGAAAGAAAAACGACGATCCGGTTCAGCATGCATGAGCCGATGATACAGTGACTGCGTGCGGCACAGATACGGCGGATTTTTTCATACAGGTCATATGTTTTTTTAGATTCTATGGACGGAATTTCAAGCGTACAGAAGCACCATGGGCTGCCGCTGATGTCAAAGTAGTCGAAGTAGTCAGAAAGATCTTTGCCGTTACCGAAAATTGCAGAATAAATGAAGTCGCTTTCAACCATAGATGAGACGGAATCGAGCTTTTTATGCAGATCCACCGTGTCAGACTGCAGTCCGCGCCGCTTGTCCACTACCTGCATTGCCTGCCGGATGGTCTCTACAACGACATTCCGGTTCACCGGCTTTGTCAGATATTTGAATACGCCCAGATTTACTGCTTCCTGTGCATAATGAAACTGATCATATGCGCTCAGAATGATGATCACCGTATCTGGTTTTGTTTTTGTGATGTATTTGAGCGTGTCCAGACCGTTCAGTCCCGGCATGTGAATGTCCATGAAGATAATGTCAATCTGCTCTCGCGCCACCAGAGCAAGCGCATCTGATCCTGACAAGCAGGTGAATATCTGCATGGAGTCAGGGAAGTTCTTCTTTATGATGAACTGGAGCGAATCTATCATAATACGTTCGTCATCAGTGAGCAGTATGTTATACATGGGGAATCCTTATTAAGAATGTAGTACCGCCTGCCTTGTTCGGGAGAATATCAAAGACATCATCAGCATGAAAATAGATGCGCAGCCGGGATATTACGTTTATGAGACCGGTTCCTTTGCCTTCTGCGGGTGTATCTGCGCTGAGTACGGATTCACGCAGATCCGGCGGAAATCCGCAGCCGTCGTCCATAATGGAAAGATAGATGTATGACGCATCCTCCCGTAGAGAAAGCGTTATGGTTCCGGGGGTATCTTTGAGACCGTGCTTGATGCAGTTTTCTACAAGCGGCTGCAGCGTCATTCGTGGAAGCCGCTGCGTATAGGTACGCTCTTCAGGAATATGTTTTACGAAGGTGAACCTGTCTTCAAAACGGACTTTCATTATGTAGACAAAATTATCGACAAGCGCAAGCTCTTCGCTGATGGATGCGGTCTGTTCTTTCTGCTGTATGTTATAGCGGAAGAAGTCGGCAACCTGCTCTACAAAATAGCAGGTTTTATCTGCGCCTTCGATCATTGCAAGCTGTGCGCCGGTATTCAGCGTGTTGAACAGAAAGTGGGGATTTATCTGGCTTTGCAGAGCCCGCAGCTGTGCATTTGCGTAGAGTTCCCGCATTTCAAGCTCGCGTTCTTTCATCTCGTTTTCACGGGCTACCTTTTCCCAGATTTTATCAATGTACTCCCTGATACTGACTATCATGCGGTCGAATGCCCGGCAGATATTGCCGATTTCATTCTGTGCCCGGCTGTTGAACAACGGAATGTCAAAATCCATGCCCGCCACACGGAGTGCAACTGAGGAAATATCAAACAGCGGCCTGGTTATGATGGACACGGACATATACAGCAGCAGAAGAATCAGCAGGAAAAAACTGACGATAAACACAATGCTGATACGGGTGAGCAGGCGGTAATGCCGCTGGTGTTCTGCGTAAGATTCTGCGTTTGCACGCATAAAGAGTATGTTCAGCTCTTCAATCTGTGATTGGAGCAGGGTATAGCAGGTCAGGCTCTTCCGGTAGTTTTCTTCCATCTCAACAGTGTTGTTCGCGCGCTGGGCAATGACCGCGTTGCCGCTGTAATAGAAAAATGATTCCGTCATCTGTCTGACGATGTATTCTTTTTGTCGTATGGTGTTTGTAGACGGTTCGTCCTGAAGATTTTTTATTGCGGCTTCACTGACGGACTGGAACTGGTAGTATGAATTGATGCTTTCAAATGTACGGTACTCCATATAGGATTCGAGCGCTTTTTCTGTTCCTGCAAGGTTTGTTGATATTTCTGTCAGCTCTGCATTCGTTTTATAGGAGCTGCCGATGCTTTCAAGCGATTTTTGGTTCAGGACAATCGTGATGGTCAGAGCCATTCCCATGATGAGAAGCGTGGCGATTACGCAGACCATAATCTGACGGCGGATGCTCCATTCCGGTATCTGTATTCTCATATGCCGCCTGCTTTTGTTATACGCACGTCAGCGGTGATATAATTGTTTGCATAACCGTTTTTCAGATACTCAAACAATTCTTTCATCGCTGACTTTCCGATGTTCTGAGAATCAATGGAAAGCATTTCCGTAATGACATTTTTTGAAAGATACAAATCAGCTACATCGCCTTCTGCAAAACCGATGAGCCGTACCGCTTCATTTTTATGCATGTCGGAAAGCAGCTGCGCGGTTCGTATGGTATCCTCTGTGGTCAGACAGATGATGAGGTCGCACTGATTTTTAAGGAGGTGTGTCCTGACTGGGCTTTTTGCCGACAGAATATCCTTTGGTGAAGAAAGATCGAGCGTCAAGCTGTTCAGACCGGTATAGCCAGAGAGTGTATTAGTCAGGCTGTTCATAAACGTGCTGTAGTAGGGGGTGATGCTGCTGTTGGTATTGATAATGACGATGGAGCCGCTTCCCTGCAGACACCCGTTGCTTTCCCTGGCAATGAGTCTGCCCATTTCCGAGTAGTTTATACCGATATATGATATTTGCGGAATCGAAGGAAAATACTGTGCGATCGTTATGAGCGGAATGTTTTTCCCCTGACGGTTCACCGGCACGGGAATATTTGATTCTGATTCATCAATGTAGGCAATGATGCCGTCTGCATTTGCCATGCTGGCATAGTCGAACTGTGCCTGCAGGGAACCGTCGTCAGCGTGAAACTGCGGTACATGCAGCTCAACAACACAGTCATAATCACAGCCGACGGACGATGCGCCTTCGTAAATTTGCTGGAGGACCGATTTATTATTTGATTTCCCGATGATAATGACATGGTAGTGCCTGTTTTCTCCGGTTCCGGCGGAATCATCGCCCATGCTGTTTGTATACGGTACCAAATAAAAAATATATGCGCTGAACAGCAGTATTACTGCAACTGAAAGACAGGAGGCGGCAATCTTAAAAAAACTTTTTTTTGTATATTCCATAGGGTGATGCAGCACTTCCATTTGCAGGAAGTGCTGCTGCAATTTCATACTTACCGGGCAGTTTCTGCCAGCGTATCCGGCGACAATATCTTTACCGCATTGTCAGAACCTGTCACCACGATTCCGTTCGGTGTTACGGTGACGGGAGAACTTGCATTGAGCGGTACAGAAGAACGCCTGATCAATGTTAGATCACTCTGATATGACGCCAATACGTTGTTGCTGCCGTCCTGCACGATGCAGTAATAGGTACTGCCGTTCTGTATAAGCACGGATTCCGGTGCTATGGTCTCTATGCTTTCTTTGACAATCTCCAGATTTGTTTTATCAAGCAGTACAAGCTTGACAGCTTTATTGTCACCGGTTTCTCCTGCAATAGCAATAAAGCTGCTGCCGGTATCGTACATAGTTCTGTTACGGATTACAGTGACCGGAGATGTCTTGATGACTTTACCAGTGTCTGCGTTGACGCGCACTATGCCGGAAAGCAGTTTCGCTTCATCTGTAAGAACCATGCCTTCTACGGAAGGAGATGCGGCGTTCTGCTTTTCTTCTGCGATAAGCTGCTGCTGATCTTTGGCGATGCTTGTACGGTCACTGGCGGCCTCGCTCATTTTCTGTTCGGCTTTTTCTTCTGCTTCATCAGCATGCTTTTTTGCTTCCTCAGCTTTTTTTGCAAGCTCATCCGCAAGCTGCTTTTCTGCATCGGCCTGCTGCTGCTTTTCTTCTGAAGCTTTGCGTGCTTCATCCGCGGCTTTTTCCTGATCCGCAGCCTGCTGCTGTTTTTCTTGCGCAAGCCTCTGCTCTTCAGCAGACCGGGCGGCCGCTTCCTGCGCGGCTTTTGCATTGTCTGCGTTACCCGGAGCGGCTGCTGCTTTCTGAGCGGCTTCTTCTGCTTCTTTTTGAGCCTGCTGTGCTTTTTCAGCGGCTTCCTGAGCCTCCTGACGGGCTTTTTCAGCCTGTGCGGCTGCTTCCTGTGCTTTGCGCGCAGACTCCTCAGCTTCCTGCAGAGCTTTTTCTGCAGCTTCCTGCTGGGCACGTGCCTGAGACTGCTGATATGCGGCTTCCTGCTGCGCGGCCTGAGCCTTTTCAGATGCGGCATCAGCTTCGCGCTCTTTCAGGTCTACCATGTTCTTACGCTCTTCAAGTGCTTTGCCTTCTTCCGAACGCAGAGACTCAACGACGTTTTTATCGCTGATAACAGAGGTGTCAATGGTTCCCAGCGCACCGCCGCTGAGGTCTGCAAGCGGAATGACAAGCTGCGTATTTCCCGGCCATTCCTGATATTTGAGTGCAATGCCTGCCTTTTCTTTTGTCAGGTGCTTAGTGACGGCATCCTTATATTTTTGTTTGAATACCTCAAGGTTTCCACGGTATACGGCATTGTAGACGGTAACGAATTTTGCAATGGTTGCTGAATCGCTTGAGCTGTATCCGTATGCAGCGCTCAGATATCCGGCAATAATGCGTCTTACGTTATCTATGTGGTCGACGGCCGCATTGGCTCCCAGAATCAGAATATCGGCATCAAGCTTTTCTTTTACGGCTGGATCAACGGCATGGATGACGTAATACCTGTTCTGATCGCCTGCAGCTGTATATCCGCCGCTTTTTGCTGCGACGGATGATCCGAGTCCGGAACCTATGGCCGTAATAGCTGCGGCAGAATCAATCTTTACGTGTGGTCCTGTATAGTTCTGGAATACAATAGAATCAAAGGAACCTGCGCTTTCAAGCTCCTGCTTGTTTACTTCCAGTGCGCCGGCTGCCGCTGATATACCGCACAGCAGCAGAATAGAAAGCACGGATTTCCTCGGGTGTTTGTATAGTTTCATTGTAACAGTAACCTCCCGTGAACAATACTTCTATAATTATGCTCTTATTTTGCGGATGTGTCGAGAGTTGCTATCAATAAAAGTGTTTTTTTTGCATATTCAGCCGTCTGCTGCGGGTATGCAGAGGTAAGCAGCCGCGAAAGCATGTCCCTGCCTCTTCTGTAGAATGCCCGCCGGCCCATAAAACGGCAGATGCTGTACACTGCGTCGCAGACGGCCTGTGTTTCTTCGATCTGCTGTACCGGTATGCGGTACAGCAAGGTATCGATGGTATCAAGCAGTTTGCCGTCAGGATCATAGGCGCAGTTTCCGATGATCCTGATAATCAGTCTGCGGTAGTTGTTGTCCTGTTCTGTCAGTGCAATAGTCATCAGCCGTTTTTCAAAGACATTTGTACCGAACAGCACCGCGGTGCTGATAAGATCAAGCCAGCCGGCCTTTTCCTGTTGTATAAAAGATATATCCCGTACATTTGTGGTTTTTGTTATGGCGTTCTGGTAGTATGCATCAAGCTCGGCGGACAGCGAATTTACCCATGCAAGTTCTTTGGTACCGTAATCTCCCTGCTGCAGTATATCCGCTCCGGCTGTCGGGCCGTCTTTTGGTGCCGCCCGGTAATACTCTGTGTAGTTTTGTGCCGTTTTAGTTCCGCCGGGCTGCCTGCCGGCCGTATGCTGCTGTACATCCTGCATCATGCGGTAGCCTTCAAGTTCCCAGCTTCGGTTACAAAGCACGAGCGTTCCGTATGATGAGTAATACAGACGGTTCCAACCTGTGGTTTTCTGCATCGGCAGTTTTGCCTGCCATTTTATGATCGGGGTGATGGTTTGGGCTGTCGGTTCCTGCAGAAACTGGCAGAGCAGGGCATTCCTGCTGTCGGCGGCCATGATGCCGTCTTCGGTTGCTTTTGTATAGATGAGCCTGTTTGCATCGATATTGTTCAAAGCTGCCTGTGTGACCGTTTTTCCGTCTGCCAGACTGATGACGGACATATGCAGCGAATTTCCGTCTGGAATAAGGGCGGCCGCGCATGCGCCCCATGCTTTGGTTTCCAGATTATAAAGCAGCGTTTTTGATTCTATGGCATGTGCAAGCAGGTTGTCCTTGCTCCACAGCGCCTGCAGAGACAGCGCTGTTCTGCCTTTGATTTTTTGTAATGTGTACACTGCGGCTGATCCGCCTGCATAGGCAAAAAAGACTCCTTTGTCGAACGGAAGTACTTCTGCTACTGTATGAGGCAGCGCAAAAGATTCAAGCTCCTGTCCGAAGGGTGATATTCTGAGTACCTGTGATACAAGCAGCTGCCCCGCAAAAAAAGCAAGCAGACTGCCGTCAGGCAGCGGACAGAGCCGGCGTTCTGCAATGGGAGCAGTACGGATCAGCCATTTTCTGATACCGTTGATTCCGTAGCAGGCGATATAATCCCTGCCTTGAACAAAAATACGTCCGTCTTTGCCCTCTACCGGGGCGGCAGTGATGTTGAATCCGGTGTCAACGGTCCAGAGTATGGTCCCGCTCGGATTTACTAAATTGAGCCGGGTAGAATTAGTGACGATATAAAAAAAATCCTCTGTATTGACAGTATAAAACGGCTGCGGTTTTCCGCGCAGAGCACGCTGCCACAGCAATGTGCCGCGGTCTGAGAACGCAAGCAGCGTCCTGCCGTCTGTAATAACGGAAAAACCGTAGGAAGTCTGCTGCGGCGCGCAGATTGCCTCTCCGCTGATAACGGTGGACCATGCGGGCGTTTCCTGCTCCAGACTGACGGTCTGCGCCATGCCTGCCGCTACCGGCTGCTGACAATCGGCTGCTTCAGGATGCAGGCAAAGAAGTACCGCAATGATCCAGACCGCATGTTTATGCATGATATGAGAGGAACGCAAGGCTTTCTATATGACTGGTCTGCGGATAGAAATCCAGCAGATAGAGTCTTTCTAACGTATAACCAGCCTGTACCAGTCTTACTATGTCACGGGCATGTGTGGCCGGATCACAGGAAACGGAACGTATGATGCGCGGATGGTTTTCGCACAGCCATTTGCAGACTGCTGTTTCCATGCCGCTTCTGGGCGGATCTATAACCACTGCATCAAAGCTGCCGTTGCTGCGGATGATCGTTTCAGCATGTTCGGCTGTCCATTTTTCACCGCTTATACCATAGCTTTCATGTACGGTTCCCGCCATATTGATTTCAGCAAACGCAAGCGCATCTCTGTTATGCTCAACCATAGTTACGCGTTCAAATTTGTCCGCAAGAAATACGGAGAATGTTCCTGCACCCGCATACATATCAAGTACAGAACGGCCTGATAAATCTTCGCACAGTGTTTCTATAGCTTTTTCTAATACCGGTATATTCGATTGGAAAAAGCCGCGTACGTCGAATTTAACCGTTTTGTTAAGGATCCGGGCCTGTACAATGAACGCCGGATCGGGCAGTGTACCTGCAAAATGACGGTTTGTTGCTTTCTTTCCGACGGTACGGCGACCTTTGCCGCGGACTGCACTCCGAGGCTGCATGACCGGCTCTGCCATGCCGGCTGCTTCTGCGATAACAAAGTTCGGCTCGGCAAAGCTGCCGCCGAATACATGAACGCGTCCGGACGGCCTTGCCGACTGGGGAACTGATGCAAGCCAGTCGTTAATTTCCTTTACTGCAACCGGACAGTAGGTGAGCGGAAACTCCGTGTTTGATCTGCGCGCCTGCAGCGAACCGTTATGAAACTGGAACCTGCTTCGATAGCCGGAAGCGGATCCTGCAATGATCTGTATCTGCGGCGGTACGATTCCCGCACGCTCAAACGTGTCCTTGAGTACTCCGGCACGCAGTTCCTGCTGATATGCATCGTCTATATGCATCATATTGCAGCCCCCGCAGGTACCATACAGCGGACATATTGGCTGCACGCGGTGCGGAGACGGGGTCAGAATTTCAACGATGCGTGCGGTGTTGTAGTCCCGCTTTTCTTCCGTCACGTCTACGCTCAGTGTTTCGCCCGGAACCGCATACGGAATGAACACGGCTTTTCCGTCAGCCTTTCCTAAACAGGCGCCTCCGAACGTCATTTTTTCTGCTGTGATTTGTAGTAATGCCATTTCCTGTAGTATACTGATTATGCGCAAAAAATGGGAGACGGTTTTTATATGGAAGCGGTACATTTTTTTGAAAAAATGGATGACGGCACGGAAATTGCCGTACACCGATGGATTCCTGACGGTGAAATAAAAGGTATTGTACAGATAAGCCATGGTATGACGGAGCATGCCATGCGGTATGAGCGGCTCGGAACTATGCTTGCTGCGGCAGGCTATGTGTGCAATGCTCATGACCACCGGGGACATGGACGCACCGCACAGCGGGCGGTTGAAAAGGGAACCGGCATGTTCGGATATCTTGCGGAGCATGACGGCTTTACACGGGTGACGGATGACCTTCATGCTGTTCTGGGCAGTTTGCAGCGTGCATATCCTGGAAAGAAAACTGTGCTTATCGGCCATTCATTCGGTTCGTTTGTTGCACAGTCATATATTGAACGGTATGGTTCCTGTATTGACAGCTGCATCCTTATCGGTACGGCCGGGCCCCGCCGTCTGCTTATAGCCGCGGGCAAAATGCTGGTATCAGGTATCGGTATGTTTTGTGGTGATAAGGCATGTTCACGGCTTGCTGATACCGTGACGTTCGGTACGTATAACAGCCGGATCCGTCACCCCTGTTCGGCACATGCATGGCTTAATCGCGATGAAAATATGGTGAGAACATATGATCAGGACCCCTGGTGCGGTTTTATTCCTACAATTTCATTTTTTAAAGATCTTCTGGACGGGCTTCGTGCAATTCATACGCGGCAGGCAATGCGGAGTATTCCTTCTGAGCTGCCCGTATATCTGCTGTATGGCGGTGATGATCCTGTCGGCGGTTACGGCAAGACTGTCCGGAAGCTGTACCGCTGCTATATCAGCAACGGTATGAGCCGTGTGCAGTTAAAATGCTATCCCGGCGCACGGCACGAAATCCTGCATGAGCTTAATAAAAATGAGGTGTTTGAAGATATCCTTGACTGGATTCATAAGACATTATAAAGTGATACCCATATGTCACAAGAAGTAGAATTTGGAAAGACCGGCAGCTACGAGGCTGCTGTTGAAAGAAGTGAAAAAATAGAGGCTGATATTCTTGTAAATCCGAAAAAATACCGGGTACTGACGGGAGACCGGCCTACAGGAAGACTGCATATCGGGCATTATTTCGGTTCTTTGCAGAACCGGGTTCGGCTGGCTAAGCTCGGTGTACCTACGATGATTTTGATAGCGGATTATCAGGTACTGACGGATCATGATGCTTTTCAGGAAATAAGCCAGAACACTAAGCAGCTTGTCATTGATTATCTTGCCGCCGGTATTGAGCCCGGCAAGGATGTTATTATTTATCCTCACAGCTATGTGCCTGAATGTAATCAGCTCATGCTGCCTTTCCTGACGCTTGTTTCTATTTCTGAATTAAGCAGAAATCCTACGGTAAAGGAAGAAATTCAGGCTGCAGGCTTAAAGAGCGTGAATGCCGGTATGTATACCTATCCGGTGCATCAGGCATGCGACATTCTTTTCTGTAAAGGCAATGTTGTGCCGGTCGGAAAGGACCAGCTGCCGCACCTTGAGATTACAAGGACGATCGCCCGCCGCTTTAATGAAAAATTCTCACCGAAAAAGCCGGTGTTTCCGGAGCCTCAGGCTCTGCTGAGTAAAACCCCCAGCATTCTGGGACTTGACGGCAGCCAGAAGATGAGCAAGAGCAGGGGAAATGCGATCATGCTTTCTGCAACGGAAGATGAGACTGCCGCGCTTATAAAGAAAGCAAAGACTGATGGCGAGCGGGTTATAACGTATGATCCTGAAAAGCGTCCTGAAGTCGCCAATCTGCTGATGCTCATATCGCTGTGCACTAAGGAATCTCCTGAAGCTATTGCGGCCTCTATCGGTGACGGAGGCGGCGGCATGCTTAAGAAGAAGCTTACTGAAGCATTAAACGAATCGCTGCGCCCGCTGCGTCAGCGCCGTAAGGAGCTTGAGGCACAGCCTGATTATATTGAAAAGGTGCTGCTTGACGGCGCCCGGCAGGCACGGGAAATTGCCGTGTCTACGCTGGACGAAGTCCGGGCTGTCATGAATATGAAAATATAGCAGGGCGTCAGCCTTCTGATTGCAGCTGTCCGTACAGGGCGGCTGCAATCTGTATAAGCGTTTCTTTTGTATTCTGCGCAGGATCATCGAGCACAGCCTCAAGAAGTCCGTGCAGAATAAACCCCATTTTTTTACCTGCCGGTATTCCCGCTTCCATCAGATCTTTCCCGTTTACTGCAAGATCTTTTACAGAAAGCACTGCAGCTTCTTCTGTTACCTTTGCTATTCTATCTTTCAGCTCGCACAGGTTTCTGCATACTTCGCTGTCATGAAGTCTGACTGGAGCGTTGTGCATTCCATATACATCTGCGATCCGCAGGTCAAAAAGATCATCAAGACATTCCTGTTTTACCCTGACAAGGAAACGTCTGACTGCCGCGTCTGTCCATGCAGGCTCATAGTGGAACATGTGGTTCTGCACAAGATGGGTGACTGCTGACACCGTGCTGTTGGGGAATTTAAGCCGGACAAGTATTTTTTCCGTCAGTTCAGCCGATACCGTCTCATGATTATAGAACGTGAACAGTTCTTTATTATCAAGATGTGTACTTTTTTTGACACTTGGTTTACCGATGTCGTGAAAAAGCGCACTGAGCCGTACAATCAGATTTTCGGCAGGCGCTCCGTCACACGCATACAGACAGTGATCCAGCACGTCAAAATCATGAAAACCACGGACATCTCCTTGTGTACAGCCTCTGCACGGGCTGAATTCTGGTATAAACAGATGGAGTATACCGGTCTGCTCCATAAGCCGCAGGCCGGCTGACGGCTTTGCAGTCTGCAGGATTTTTATAAACTCGTCACGAAACCGCTCCATGGAAATTCCTGCGGTCCGGTTTTTTACACGGAAATCAGATATAGCCTCGAATGTATGCTGCTCGATTTTAAATCCGAGCTGCGATGCAAAACGCAATGCCCTGATAGGGCGGAGCCCGTCTTCCGAAAAACGCTCCACAGGATCTCTGACAGAACGGATCAGACCGTTCTGTATATCAGTCTGTCCGTCAAACGGATCTACAAGCGCTCCGTTCGTAAGGTTCACCGCTATGGCATTCATGGTAAAATCTCTGCGTGACAGGTCTTCCTCTATGGTGGCGGCGTACGCTACATGATCAGGATGTCTTCCGTCGCTGTATCCTATATCAGTGCGATAGGTTGTGGTTTCTATCTGGTGCCCGAGAAAATGCACCGTTACGGTACCATGCGCAATTCCGGTTGGAATGACTTTATGAAAAATCTCCATTACCTGCTGCGGAGTTGCATTGGTAGCTATATCCCAGTCCATCGCTTTTTTTTTCAGCAGTGAATCTCTGACAGCTCCGCCTACAAGATACGCTTCAAAGCCATGCGCCGTGAAAATATCATTCATTTTTTGAAGCTCAGGCGGAATTTTTATACTTTTTATGCTATGATTCATCGTATGCAGAAGTATATCACAGTTTTTACCGGTGGAGAATATCCTTCACGGGAGTCGGCCTGCCGCTATGTTGTTTCCGGCGCTCAAAACTATATCATTGCCGCGGATTCAGGACTAGAAACTGCGGAAGCTTTCGGCTTTTCACCTGATTTGATTTTGGGCGATATGGACAGTATCCGGGACAAAGCGCTGCTGAATGCATATCCGCAGGACAGGGTGAAAACTTTTATACAGGACAAAGACTATACTGATACGGAGCTTGCACTTGAAGAAGCCAGAAAAATCTGTCCTGCAGACTCCGACGACGGTACGACGGTTGTGCTTATCGGCGGTGACGGCGGCCGGATTGATCATCTGCTGGGAATCTATGATTTATTTGCTTCTGGGCTGCGGCCTGATGTATGGGTCTGCAGGCAGCAGGCGCTCTGGTATATGAAAAAAGGCAGTACGTTTGCGTTGTCGGATCTGGCTGCCGGTGATCCTGTTTCGATAGCGAGGCTTTCTTCAGGACGTCAGGGCGGCAGTATTGAGACAAACGGCCTGCAATGGGAAGCTCCGCTGTTCAGAAAGACCGGAATGCCGAGCATAAGCAACAGAATCAGCACAGCCTTTTTTGACCGGGGCAAACCAGTGGAGCTTACGGTGACGGACGGTGCGTTCCTGCTTATAGTGCCGCTTTCTGCAGCCGTTACATGCCTGCGGCGATAAAAGTAATGCTGCGTGTAATAATCAGTACAGCTGCAGAAAAGCTGAGCATGAGCAGAAATGCAATTACGTGGCGGAGATAGAACAGAATATTCCTTATATTTTTCTTTATGGTATACAGCAGCAGGAAGACAGACTGACAGAGCGCGATTATGGACACAAGCGCCAGTGCAGTACTTGTAATTGTACACAGCTTTAGAATCAGAGTCTGATCCTTGTCAAGGAACAGCTGCCTGTTTCCGGTTACATACAGCATCAGCAGTACGACGGTGAGCAGCGTTAAAAACAATGCGGCGCGGTTGAACAGGCGGAACAGGAGTGGTCTGATATGTTCTTGTATTGCATTGTTTTTTTTCATATTTGCGGGTATATTATCAGCACCACCATTTTGAAAGTCAAGGGGCATAGAGTATGAAGAAATTCGGGAGAATGCTGACTCTGCTTATTATTTTGGGCGCTGCCGGCTATGTTTTCTATCACGGCTGGGCTCAGCTGAAAATCAGTACGGACAGCTGCGGCGTTCTTGTTTCAAAGACGGGCGGAGTGGATCCTGAGCCGATAGTTCCCGGTGTGTTTACGTGGCACTGGGAAACGCTGCTGCCGACGAATGCGCAGATCAGAGTTTTTTCCCGCAGCCCGTACAGGGTGTCAAGAACGGTGGAAGGAACGCTGCCGTCAGCGGAGCTGTACAGTACGCTGCTGAAAATCTCCGACGGATTTTCCTATGAGTTTCAGTTCGACATTTCTTTGCGCTGTACGCCGGAAGGAATAGTCAGACAGGTTGTGGACAAAAATACGGCTGATGATGCGGAGCTTCAGGCTGCGCTGACGCTGGCTGCCGAGCATGCGGCTGACGGGGTAGGTGCCGGTATTGTGGCGGAAATGCTCAAGGATGCCGGCTATGTACCTTCCGCGGAATCCGCGAAAGCATTGTTGAACCGGTATATAGCGGATAATGAAGAATTTGCCGGTATTGAAATAACTGATTTTTCCATTACGTATAAGAAAGTTCCGGATATGCATGTGTACGGCAGAGCCAAGAGTTCTTACGAAACGTATCATACAAAACTTGATGAGCTTCTTGCCAGACAGGCGGCGAAAGATGCGGAGGAAATATCCGGCAGAAATAAAGAGATGGCCCGGCTTGCAAAGCTCGGCGAAGTGCTGAGAAGTTATCCGGAGCTTTCAGATATTCTGAAAAGCAGCAATGCGGTTGAAACAATAAAAGCGCTGAAGGAACTGCAGTAGGTTACGGAGGAATATGGTATGAGTAATGACAGAAAACGTCTGTATGCTGTAAGGGGAGCATCCTGTACGGAAAATACCGCAGATGCCATTGTTGCAAACACATGTGCGATGTGCAGTGAAATTTTCGAAAAAAACCGTATTGTTCCGGATGATATTGTCTCCATTCAATTTACCGTGACGGATGATCTTGATGCACTGAATCCTGCGGCGGCTTTGCGGCGGGGAAACTGCGGAATTGATGTGTCACGCTGTGCGCTGTTCTGTGCGGTGGAACCGAAGGTAAAAGGTTCTCTGCCGAAGACCGTGCGTGTTATGGTTACCGCATATCTTCCTGACGGCAGTATTCCGGTGCATGCTTACTGTAACGGAGCGGAAGTGCTTCGGCCTGATTTTGTGAGGAAAAATAAGGCCTGAATCTGGACAGAAGTTTTTTTTAAAAATTTTGTAAATTGTTACAAATTGCTATTGACACTTTCAGTGGTTTCATATAGTATAACACATGTTCGCAACGCCAATTTAGCTCAGCTGGTCTAGAGCACGTGATTTGTAATCTCGGGGTCCAGGGTTCGAATCCCTGAGTTGGCTTTTCGGATATATATACGGGGAGTTTCCAGAGTGGTCAAATGGGACAGACTGTAAATCTGCTGGCTCCGCCTTCGTAGGTTCGAATCCTTCACTCCCCAACAAAGGCTGTTTTTTGCATGAAAAACAGCCTTTTTTTATTTCTATGCTATCCGTTGAAATCTCCCGGTGTGACAAGTCTGCA
>CACZQF010000151.1 GCA_902783245.1 uncultured Spirochaetaceae bacterium
ACTTTAAATGAATCATCGGTAACATGGATAATGCCGTTCTCACCGAGCACCGGGTATCCTTCTTTTGTCTCAAGGATTCCCTCTTTGCCGATCATGAAATTACCGTTTCTTGTGTACCGCTCACCGTCAGGCGTCTGCACGGCAAAAAAGCCTTCTCCGCCGAGCGCCATATCTGTATTGGAAGAAGTTGCACGGAAAGAACCCTGGGTAAAATCTTTGTAGTTTTCATTGGTTTCTACACCAAGACCAAGCTTTCCGATTATAGGAGCCGCATCGGCGGATCCGGACGGTATTGTATACACTCCGTCAAAATCTGCACGGCGCAGCAAAAGCTCAGAAAAAGACTTCTGAACCGTGATATCACGTTTATAGCCCGCGGTGTCCACGTTGGCTAAATTGTTTGCGATTGCATCCAACCTGTTCTGCTGGGCAGCCATTCCGCTCGCCCCTATATACCAGCCTCTGATCATACTTTACCTGTTTCCCCTCACTACTAGTGTATATAATCATTATCGGTATATAGGAAGCGGATGGTTAAGGAATTTTACAGCCGGAATGTCAAAGAATTCCACGACAACGGCGCAGTTTCTATCGTATATATACCATGCTCTGCGCCTATCGCATCCACCGGGAGCATTCTGGGCACCACCGCATCAGGATGCTCGAAGGTATTCACGGCATGCAGATCAGGACCTGACAGCTGCATCCATGAGGTAAGCGTACTGCTGCCGATCGATGACAGATTCAGGCTGACCTGCTGTGAATCCGTACGGCTTATATTGAGAAGGAACAGATGCAGCTCCCTGCCGTCCGCGCTGACTACCGCAGCCGTATGCAGCAGCGGAGCATCGCCGTAGCCAGTTTCAATAGTCTCTGAGCGGACAACAGGATGCAGAACGGTGCCGCGCGCATGCGTACTGAGCTCTTTAAACGGATAATAAATGGACTGACGTATCACTTTTCCGCCGTTCTGCGTAAAAATCGGGGCAATCACATTCACCAGCTGCGCAAGGCAGGCGATTTTTACACGGTCGGCATTATTCACAAGCGTCATTCCAAGACCTGCAAATACAAGCGCATCAAGCAGCGAATAGTGATCTTCTAGGATTGCCGGAGCTTCAAGCCAATCATGATCTTTATCCTGGCTTTGATACCAGATGTTCCATTCATCGAACGACAGGTTCACCGTTTTTTTAGCCCGTTTTACGGTTTTTACATAGTCTATGGTGCTGGCAACACGCTTAATAAACGTGTCCATGTCTACAAAACTAGACAGAAAATCATCGTCATTGCCGTGGTTTTCGTAATAATGATGCAGCGACAGGTAGTCTATATTGTCATAGGTGTATTCAAGGACGGTTCTGTCCCAGCTGGGATAGCTCGGCAGGTCGGAGGAAGCGCTGCCGCACACCACCAGCTCTACAGAACTGTCAATCCATTTCATTATTTTGGCAGTTTCGCGGGCCTTTTTACCATAGTCATCAGCCTCAAGATGGCAGATCTGCCACTTTCCGTCCATTTCATTGCCGATACACCAGGTTTTGATACCGTAGGGCTTTTCATGTCCGTTCTTACGCCGCAGATCACTCCATGCGGTACCGCCGGGAAAATTGCAGTATTCAAGGAGCTCACCGGCATCTTTGGGAGTGCCGGTTCCCATATTCACCGCTCCCATGATTTTAGTCCCGGCCTTAACCGTCCAGTCATAGAATTCATCGATTCCCACCAGATTCGGCTCAATCGAATGCCATGCCAGATCAAGCCTTCGGGGACGTTGGTCACGCGGACCGATTCCATCCTTCCAGTCATATCCGGACAGAAAATTACCGCCCGGATATCGGACGGACTCAACTCCGAGCTCCCGTACCAGTGCAAGCACGTCCTGCCTGAAGCCCTGCCCGTCTGCATCAGGATGGTCCGGCTCATATATTCCGCCGTATACGGCCCTGCCTAAATGCTCGATGAACGAGCTGAACAGCCGGTCATCCGTCTGTCCTGTAATCAAAGATGTATCGATAAAAACAGATGCTTTTTTCATAACAATTCGATACTATCGCAAGACAAAACAGATTTCAAGCGAAGCCGAACAGGAAGAAGCCGTCCGGAGCGGCCCCAGATTAAAAGTACGACGCGTACACAGGCAGTCAAACGATGGTGCATGTAAT
>CACZQF010000152.1 GCA_902783245.1 uncultured Spirochaetaceae bacterium
ACCTAGGTCGGGACAAAATGGTGGCTGACACAACGTCACTACAGGCTGCCGCCTCCCGCCACCTCCTAGTTTTGCCGCAGACAGAAATCAAAGAAATCTTTGAGCGCGCGCTTGTAGGCTTCGGGCTCGGCAAGAAAGTTCGCGGCGTGTGCGCCGCTGGTCTCCAGAAAGAATTTCGGTGCGGTGCATGACTCATAGTTTGTACGCGACATTTCGTACGGTACATAGGCATCGTTTGTGCCGTGGACAAACAGCACCGGCTTTTTGTTTATTTTGAGCGCCTCGGGTACCGAGCAGGACTCAAGGTCAAATCCGGTCATGCTGCTGATAAGCAGCTTTGCCGCGGGCAGAACGATGTCTGCGGGCATGTGATAGTCTCTGATGGCGCAGACGCGCACGATCTCATACGGAGTTGTATAGCCGCAGTCTCCGATAAATCCTTTTACATTCGCAGGAAGCGGCAGCCCCGATGCCATGAGTACTGACGCGCAGCCCATTGACACTCCGAACAGCCATATCGGCGTGTTTGGAAACGCTGCGGCGGCATATTCAGCCCAGGACTGCAAGTCGTACCGCTCTTTTTCACCGAACGTGATGTAGGTTCCGCCGCTCCTGCCGTGCGTGCGCTGGTCAACCAGTATGACGGTGTGACCGAGCTCATGCAGGAACTGGTAGATGCCTGCGAACTCAAAGTCGGGTGCGCTGTGGATGCCGTGGACGCAGATGCATACGCCTGCCGGTATATCTGACGGCGTACCGGATGCAGAAGACGACACATTGCGTACGGGCGCAAGCACCTGCGCGCTGAGCGTCAGCCCGTCGAATGAAGTGATCGTAACGTTCTGAAGCTGCTGCGCGGCAAGCCATGCTTCTGACTCCAGCAGTTCTGTGCGATAGGCTTCCCTGCTGCCGCCGGGAACCGGATGCGGCCAGCCGTCCGCGGGCCGTCTGACGGTCTGTCTGAATAAAACTGCGAACACGCATACTGCGATGATCCAGATTGCCGCGAGCACTGCGGCCGCCGCGGCGACTGCCTTTATGATAGTATTTTTTAGCTGCTTCATCCGTTTTTTTCCTGTATGACAACTTTGCACATTGTTGTGCACGTGATTGTGTATGTTGCGGCGCGCGGTTTATTTTCCGATGAGCCGCACGAACACGGAGCCTGTATATACGGTCTGAAGCAGGTCTGCGGTACCGTCAAAGAACGCCTTTTTCAGGTACAGCTCGTTCGCAAGTCCCAGATGCACGCGCTCGGACACGGCAACCTCATAGTCGGCGTTGATAAAGCCGATGAGCTCCCAGCCCGCGTAGCCGTAGTCCTGCTTCTGCGCGGGAAAGTCCCACAGCGCGAACAGACTCAGGTTTGTGCTGAGCACGTTGCCGTTTGAGGCTGTGTGGCTCCAGATGAACTGCGTTTTTGATCCGGTGTTGTAGTTGAATTCTCGCCAGGTGTCGCCGTAATCGACCAGCTTGTGCATGTAGTAATAGTAGTCGCTTGTGCCGAGTGTCACCCAGCCCTGATGGAACTGCCATTCGATTTTGGCGTTGTCGGCAAGCCTGATGCGCTGTTTGTAAGCGAATCCGGGCGCCAGCGACGACAATTCCATGGATGACTGCCAGATAAAGTCGTAGTCAAAGATGATGCCGATGGTGGTGTCCTTGTTCGTCGCGCGGTCAAGCTCGCGGGACCACAGCATGCCGTTTGCCTGTATCTTTACATCATAGAAAATCTTTTCACCGCCGCCGTTCTTTTTGTTTGAGCCGGCGCCGAAGCCGCCGTGCCCCGTCAGGTCGAACTGCTCAAGCGGATCGTTTGAGTCCCAGCCGTAGGGGTCGTTATAGACGACGTTGAATTCCGGGTAGACGAATACGGGGAAGAATTCGCTCATGCCGGAGGGGCTGCCGTTTCCGCTGAACGTGGTGTACTGTTTCTGCGTGCCCGCGCCTAATTTGAGCGAAAGCGCATGGATATGACCTGTTTCGCCGAGGGGATGACCTACGAGCGGCTGTGTCCACAGCCGCGTGGGGTTTATGATAAAGCCGAACAGCTTGTTCACTTCCTCGGCCTCAAGCGAAAGCTTGTACAGCATTTCGCCGAAGATAAAGCCGCCGATCGGCGTATAGATCATGTCGTTGGTGGACGGTGCGTTGGTTTCGCAGAAGTATTCCCAGATGGTGGAACCGGCCACGGAGTACAGGAAGCTTTCAAACTTGTTCAGGTTGCTGCCGCGGGCCATCATGTAGCTGATGGAGCCCTGGTAGGGGTGGAGCACGAAGTTCGTCCAGTACCAGTCGTTGTCGAATTCCATGTCGTGCTCGTAGAAGTGGCTCGCATAGTCCCAGGTTACCTCAGCCCAGCCTGACTTGGTCACGTAGCGGTTGTAGCTGGAAAGCAGGTAGGTGAAAGTGAGCACACCGCCCGCCGCGATGAGGTAGTGTTTTTTGCCGTCGTTGTCCGTCGTGCTTCCGGCCCCGTCGGCATCTGCTGATGTGTCTGCTGCAGCTGCGAGTACCGTGACGTTGAATGCCGGTTCAGCCGCGAGCCTGCCGATTGTAATCATGAGCGCGGCGCATACTGCAAACTGTTTTATTTTCATACTTATAGACTCCTAGACTCCGTTATAGTGCAAGATGAAACTGCCGGCCGTCTGAGACATGCGTCCCGCGGCCGTATTCCGTAGATTATACAGAATATACATGGAATGGTCTATTGAAACGGGAGCCGCTGCCGGCAGTAAAAAGATAGTTCTCCGAACATTGTGTGGTGGAACTATCTCCACGTTCTATGCTATACTGCCGCTGCTATGATGTACTATGAATCAGGTTCAGAAACTGCTCATATTTCAGATGCTGCCATACGACAGGCGGTACAGGAAACGGCCGTACGGCTCGGAATCCGCCGCCGCGTACTGGTGCTTCCTCCTGATATTACCCGTCTGTGCTCGTATGCAGGGCGCATTACGGAGCTGCTGTGGGAGCATTACGGTACGGCGGTGTCTGACATTATGCCCGCCACCGGCACGCATACGGCCATGACGCTGCCTGAGATACACCGCATGTTCGGCAGAACGCCTGACAGCCTGTTCAGGGCGCATGAGTGGAAAAAAAATCTGGTTACGCTCGGTACGGTTCCCGCCGAGTATATCCATACGGTGTCGGAGGGACTGCTTTCCTATGAATGGCCGGCGCAGGTTGATCCGTTGCTTGCCGAAGGCGGCCATGACGTTATTTTTTCCGTGGGACAGGTCGTGCCGCATGAAGTGATCGGCATGGCGAACTATACAAAGAATATTTTTGTGGGATGCGGCGGCAAGGAGGGCATCGACAAGAGTCATTTCCTCGGTGCCGTGTACGGTATGGAGCGTATCATGGGGCGGGCTGACAGCCCGGTGCGCAGCGTGCTCCAGTATGCGGCCGATAAATTCGCCTCCGCGCTGCCGATTGTCTATATTCTGACGGTAGTGGGCCGTGATGAGACCGGCGGCCTTTGCGTGCGCGGGCTTTTTATCGGCGACGACGCCGAGTGCTACTATAAGGCGGCGGCGCTTGCCCAGAAAGTGAATTTCTGCATGCTTGAGGAACCGCTGAAAAAGGTGGTGGTTTATATGGATCCGTCCGAGTATCGTACCACCTGGCTTGCGAACAAGAGTATCTACCGCACGCGCATGGCGATTGCGGACGGCGGCGAGCTTGTGGTGCTTGCCCCGGGCGTGAGCCGGTTCGGCGAGGATCCCGGCATTGATTCCGTTATCAGGACATACGGTTACTGCGGCAGAGACCGGGTACTTGAGGCCGCCTCCCGTAACGATGATCTGGCCCATAATCTGAGCGCTGCGGCGCATCTTATCCACGGCTCCTCCGAGGGCCGCTTTTCTATTACCTATGCGCCGGGAACTTTGTCGCGCGAAGAGACGGAGCATGCGGGCTATGCATATGCTTCCTACGAAGCTGTTTCCCGCAGGTATAATCCTGCGGTGCTTAAGGACGGCTGGAATACGGTTGACGGCGAGCGCGTGTATTATATTTCCCGTCCGGCCATCGGTCTGTGGGCGTGCAGAAGCAGGTTTGAGCAGTAATGGACACGGAGATAGCGAAGCGGTTCTCTATGCCGGCAGTCATTGCCATGCGGCGGGAGATTGAGAGGGCCGACGGAAATGAAGTGTTTTTTGCCGGGACGATCAATGCCTCGGGCATGGTCACTTCGGTGTCGGCTGCCGCGCGCGGCACGGAAAGCGAAGTGCTCGTGAACTTTTTTGAGGCGCGCGAATGCGGCGTGCTGATCCATAATCACCCCGGCGGTAACCTGCATCCTTCGTCCGCGGACATGGCGGTGGCAGCCGGTGCCGCGGAGCGCGGACAGGGCTTCTACATTATAGATAACGGCGTCACTGATGTGTACGCGGTGATGGAGCCGGTCAAGCCAAAAAACGTTGTGCTCATCGATCCTTTTGCAGCGCGCGGGTATCTTGCCGCAGGCGGTCCGCTTTCCCGCCAGTCCGATCATTTTGAGGAGCGACCGGTGCAGCTTGACCTGCTGGAAAGCATTGTCCGTACTTTCAATGATGGCGCGGTGGGTGCGTTCGAAGCGGGGACTGGCGTCGGAAAATCGTTTGCCTATCTGGTTCCCGCCATGCTGTGGGCGCTGCAGAATCATGAACGTGTGGTTGTCTCTACCGGCACCATCAATCTGCAGCAGCAGCTTATGGAAAAAGACATTCCTGCCGCTGAAAAGATTATCGGAAAGAAAGTCAAGGCTGTGCTGGTGAAAGGACGGCAGAACTATGTGTGCATGCGGCGGTTTGAGGATGCTTCTCTTGAGCGCGATCTGTTCAGCGAGGAAACCGAGGCGCTTGATACCATCCGGGAATGGGTGAAGGGTACGCCTACGGGCAGCAGGAGCGATATGCCGTTCGTACCGCCCGAGAATCTGTGGGGACGTATCAACTCTGAGAGCGATGCCTGCATGGGGCCTCGTTGTCCGTTCCGCGAGCAGTGCTTTGTGATGCGTGTGCGCAAGGAGGCGGCCGGCGCGAATATTCTGGTGGTGAACCATCATCTGCTGTTCGCCGATATAGAGTCCCGTATGAACGGGGTTGGATATGACGATGCGGCGGTACTGCCGCCGTACCGCCGCGTGATCTTTGATGAAGCGCACGGCATTGAAAGCGCTGCCACGAGTTTTTTTAGCGGCAGCCTCACCAGGTTCAGGCTGCTGAAGCAGCTTTCGCTGCTATACCGCCAGCGCCGCGGCGCGTCTGCCGGATATATCTTTACGCTGCAGGTACTTTCATCCGGCGAGGATCGTACCGCCGAGGTTATCGCGGGTATCGGTGAGGTTAAGCAGTGCATGACAAACGTGGAGCTTGCGTGCGCTGATCTGCTGTTGAGCGAACCGTCCATGCGTGTACATGCGGCTACGGCCCGCGCGTTCGGACCCGTTCTGTCGCTGCTTCTTGCGCTGGCTGAAAAGATTTCCATCGTCACCGCCGCCGTCCGTGAAATCATGGAGGGCATCAGCGACGATGACAAGGATGCCCCGCAGTACTGGGAGACTAAGGGTATCCTGCGCCGGCTTGATGATGCTGCGCTGCTATGCCGTAATTTTTCCAGCTGGGATGAAAAAACCGACACTGTGTTCTGGATACAGCGCCTACGGCTGAGTCCGGCGCTGAGCAAGGGCTCCGAAAATCCGTTCTATATGCAGTTTGTGCAGACACCGCTTGACATCGCGTCGCTCATGAACACGGGCGTGTTTGAGCCGATGGAAAGCGTAGTGTGCACATCGGCCACTCTTTCCATCGGCAGAAGCTTTTCGTACTGGATGCGTCATACGGGCGTGTCGTTTGTGGAAAAAGAGCGGCTGTGTACCGGTGAGTTTCCCTCTCCGTTTCCGTACCGGACGAATATGCTGCTTGCAGTTCCGTCCGATGCGCCGTTTCCTGATAAGGACGGCGAAATTTTTCAGCAGTATGTGGTGCAGGCTGTGATCCGCCTGATCCGGGCTGCGGGCGGCCGCACGCTGGTGCTCTTCACGTCCTATGAGTCGCTGAAAAACGCCTGCGATGCGGCGCGCCGGGAGCTGCAGAAAGAAGGTTTTGCCGTGCTGCGGCAGGGGGATGACGACCGTTTCCGGCTGCTTGATATGTTCAAGCAGGATACGTCGAGCGTGCTGTTCGCCACCGATTCGTTCTGGCAGGGGGTGGACGTGCCGGGAGCATCGCTGTCGCAGGTGGTGATCGTCAAGCTGCCGTTCAGCGTGCCTAATGATCCTGTGTTCAATGCACGTTCCGAGGTTGTGCAGAAGCAGGGCGGCAGTCCGTTCATGGAGCTGAGCCTGCCCGAGGCGGTGATTAAATTCCGGCAGGGGGTGGGGCGGCTGATCCGTCGCGGAGATGATATCGGTGCGGTGGTGGTACTTGACCGGCGCATTATGGAAAAGCAGTACGGAAGGATTTTTCTGAGCAGTATTCCCGAAACCAGGCCGCTGTATGCGCCGTTGCCGGAAATTACGGCCCGCATAACCGAATTCCTGTCTTAACGATTGCTTCCTTAATAACTTTGCTTATCGGATGTTCGTGATTATTGACACCTTTACAGATAACTGATAATATCAAAAGTCACTAAATACTTCAGTGGAGGTTAGTCATGGCAGGCGCTAGTAAAAACTCTCGTACAACGGTTGCAACGCATAAATTCATATGTCCGGATTGCGGCGGCGAGATTATCATGAAGACAATGTTCGAAAGCGGAAAGCTCAAGAATATCGCTGAATGCAACAAATGCAAACGCACCGAAAGACGTCCGAAGGACTTCAAATAATTCGTATTCAAGCTGGAGCTCAAGCTCCAAAAAGCTTTGTACTTTATGCTTTATGATAGAAAAACCTGCACATATTGTGCAGGCTTTTTTTTATGTGAATGACTGTGTATCAATCGGTTTGTTGGGACCTCGAAAAAAACGCTTTCATGGCTTTTTTCGAGGTCTCCTTATATGCTGAACTCATAGACCTGTTCGATAACAAAGTTATCGAACAGGTCTGTTATGCTTGTGACCGCCATGCATCGAGCTGTGCCTGAATCAGCTGCTTTGCCTCATCAAGCATGGCTACTTGCTCTTCTTTTGTTTCAGGCGGCGGCAGTACCTTAAGTACTTTTACGCGGTATGAACCGTAATGCAGGTTGGTCATAAGATTTTTCATATTATTGATGCGGTAGCCGCCGTCGAGCGCGCATACCGCCACCGGCAGATGTACTGCATCGGTCAGCCGGCGGAAGCCTGCCGCATAGAATTTTCCAAGCGAACCGTCCTTGCTTCTTGTGCCTTCGGGAAACAGTACCGGAATCTGATTGCGCTCTACCACGCGGCGTCCGAATTTATCAAGTGCGCGCATGGCTATTGCGGGGCTTCCCTTGCGGGGAATCATGCAGTGCTCCTGCACCCGCAGCATCTCTGAAACCAGCGGCACATGGCGGGACAGCTCGTCCTTCGCTACAAAACGGAGCTCCCTGTCGCGCAGGTAGTTCATAAAGAGCGGAATGTCCATAAGGCTCTGGTGGTTTGAAATAATCAGAAACTGCCCGGGCAGCTGCTTTTTACTTTCTTTGTCACCAAGAAAACGAAAATGTTTGTACTTTTCAAGCACCGCAAAGATCCGCGGTGCATCAGTATGCACGATATAATGGGAAATCCACAGACAGAGTGTCCGTGAGACAGGATATGCAAAAATATTGGCCACAGCAGGCAGAAACACACACTGCACAAGGCAGCAGATCGTAATAAAATTCACCATAGATACTGTATTCTATATGCTCAAAACAAAGCTGTCAATTTACTGCGCATGACCAGCATGAAAATCAATTTTTGTACCCGGCAGCCGCGGAAGGCGTTGCCTCCGCCGGAGTCTGCCCCGCAAAACGGCTTACTTGAAGCTACGCTGTAAATACCTTGAAGCTACGCTGTAAATACCTCGAAGCTACGCTGTAAATACCTCGAAGCTGCGCTGTAAATACCGCGCTTCACACCGAACGCACCTGTTACGGTGTGTGTGCAGATGGTTTGCGTTGCAAGCCCCTGGCTCCGCGGTTGCCGGGCACAAATTTACTTTCCAATTTCTGCATAGGAATACAAAATTGATTCGTGCGGAGGGTTTCATACCCCGACGTTCTGCGTCGTAATAAAGGGTATGAAACCCGACTGCAATACCTTTAGAGAACATGAACTGCGTAAGCAGTGATCCTCGACGCTTTGCGTCGAGGTATGTTGATTTCCGAGTCTTTTTATTAAGCCGCCTTGACTAACAATATTGTAAGAGTATAAAATCATCCTGTTGTGTTATTTCGCTATTCTGCTGATAAGAACGGCAATCCAATAAAAAAGGCCGTTGTCTATACAAAAGAAGAACATGGCATTAAGTTACAGAATATAGATCCTGATGCGCTGCGTATTATCGCACGGCTCAGGGATGCCGGTTTTACCGCCTATCTCGTAGGCGGTGCGGTCAGAGATCTGATAGTTGGCAAGACGCCTAAAGATTTTGATATTGTTACTGATGCTACACCTTCACGCATAAAAAAGATTTTCCGCAATTCTCGTATCATTGGCCGCAGATTCCGGCTTGTGCATGTATTTTTCGGGACAAAGATTTTTGAGGTTAGTACATTCCGCTCTATTGCTGATGGTTCTGTCGGCAACAGCTTCGGCGACATTGACGAAGATGTTATGCGCCGTGATTTTACGCTGAATGCGCTGTACTATGATCCGCTAAAAGAGCATGTCATTGACTATGTGGGCGGTGTGCAGGATATTCGTAAGAAGATTCTGCGGCCGGTGATTCCCATGAACCGGATTTTTATTGACGATCCGGTGCGCATGCTGCGCGCCATCAAGTATTCCGCTACCACCGGCTGTAAAATGCCGTTTCTGCTTGCGCGGAAGATCCGCAAGTCGGCGCATCTTCTGTCTCCTGTTTCTCCGTCCCGTCTGACGGAGGAAATGCTTAAGATAATCAACAGCGGCCATGCCTATGAGATTATCTCCAAGGCGTTGGAAAGCGATGTTTATATGTATCTGCAGCCTGCCGCCACTGCGCTCATGTATGAGAATCCTGCGTTCGAAAAAAGCTATATGCAGCATATTAAGGAAATGGATACGCATGTTCGTAATAATCCTGATACGCCGCTGAGCACAAAGCTGTACTATATGATCTATGATTTTACAGCAGGTCTTACAGACTGGAAAAAAGAAGTGGAACAGAAGTCTTCAGTCAGTGAGATTTATGTAAAGACGTGGGGTGAATGCCGTAACTTTGTGCTTCCCATGAATCCGCAGCGGAGTGAGCTTGAGATTGCCATCCGTACCGTGCTGCGTGATATGGGTGTGACCGTGCGTCCTAGTAAAAAATCGTCGCGAAGACGCAAACCCGCTGATGGCCGCGCAGCGAAACAGCCTACCGTCTGATATTCTCCGTACCGGTGATCTTGTTGATGATTATACTTACTTCTTCAATAAGGATACCGGTGAACCGTTCGATGTTTTCTATAACATATTGCTGCAGATTGTGGATTTTTCCGGTGAGCTGCGTGCCGAACGGCACATCTATGGTGATCACGAGCCGGTAGCCGCTGCTGTCGGTTTTTATCGTAAGTTTCTTTACCCTGATGCCGGGATCAAATTCAGCTACACAATGCATGGCCATCTGTGTGATGGCAGCCTCTGAAATGGCGATACGTCCTTTCTTTGAGAACTCTGGTCTAACGATTGATTTTTCAAACGGCTTTGATGTTTCCGTTCCGCCGGCGCTTTTTCCGAACAGTTTTTTCTTTCTGAACAATACCCTGATTGAATCGTAGAATATCTGGGGATAGTTCCGCTTTACTTCCAGCGCGGGCACGGGAATGACGTGCTTGCCTTCTATCTGCCGCGACCTGATGGCGCGTTCAATGTCTTCTCTGGAGGAAATGTCCTCAATTTTGATGATCTTTGTGGGCGGCGGCAGCTGGAGCCGCGTGGCAATTTTGGTCACCATCTTGTCTGAAGTACCCAGAAGCAGGATTTTGTTCACCCTGATCTTATGCAGCATGCGGGCTATCTCATCCCGGTGTTCTTTGTCATCGAACAGCGCGACCCTGACGGCACCCATATATGTTTTTTCCCGCTTGGCTGAATGTCCCGCTAAAATTTTATCATCCCCGATAAGCAGACCGTCATCGATAATGGCGTGTATGCCGTACTGCTGAGCGACAAGCTTGGACTTAAAGCTTTTTCCGGTACCGCTTTCTCCGACAAGGGCGAAGACAGTCACCGTGTTCTTTTTAAGCAGGGATGAAAGTATATTCATAGACTGTGTATCAGGTTCCTCTTAAGGTACTATAAAGCAAACCGTCCCACTGTATCAAGGTTTTATTTAACATTTTTTGAAAATTTGTCAGAATCGGTGCCCGGATCGTCTCCGGCAGCCCGAGCGGATTGTCACGGGGAACGGTGATCTGCAGTGCATGCAGATAGAGATCCTGCGGCTCATGGACCAGCATGCCTCCGTAGGCGGTGTCTCCGAGCAGCGGAAAGCCGTGTGCGGCGGTCTGCGAGCGTATCTGATGTGTCCTGCCGGTTGTTATGGCGTATTCAATCAGGGTGACAGGCATTTTCCCGTATGCGCCGTATGCCAGCGGATATGCGTCTGTAAGAGCCGCCTTTCCGTTACCGGTGTTGAGTGCTACCGTATGAAATCCTGCGGCCTTTGAGGAGCCGCTTTTTATGATGTCATCAGTCCAATGTTCAGGAGCACGCAGCGTACCCTGTGCAATACCGATATAGGTTTTACCAAGCAGATGGTCTGCAAAAGCCCGTGACACCCAGCGCGCGCCATTGAGGCTCTGCGAAAAGAGCAGGGTGCCCGTGGTTTTTTTATCAAGCCTGTGCAACGGTCCCGGCGTAAAGGATAATGAACCGCCCGCCACGTATGCGGCGGCAACTTGTTCTGCAAGTGAACCTTTGCCCTGTACCGTCCGATCATAGGGTTTGTTGATGACAAGCACGTCTTCAGTTTTTATAAGTATGTCAGCGGACAGTGCAGGCCGTGCTGCGTTATGCGTGCCGTACATTGTGCTGTCAGCGGCGGGAACGTCCGTCTTGGTGTTATGATCCGAGCCGTACGCTGTAGCTTCCGGGTGCCGGGCATCATCTGCCGTAAAAAGAATTTCTGCTACGGCAATGCAGTCGCCTTCTTTGACACGGAAGTCCTGCGCAGCTTTTTTTCCGTTTACGGTTATGAGACCTTTTCTGAGCGCCTGATAGATTCCTGACAGGCTGTTTCTGTTTAGTATATTTCTGACAACTTTATCAAGCCTGCGCAGGTCATCGTCTTTGCCGGCATACATTTTTCTGAACTGCATTGACTCTTTCATTATATACGAAAAATTTTAATCGTGCTACTAGACAAAACTTGCATGCTTGCTAAAATACAAGGTATGTTGTTTAATGCCAGAACTCAGTTCAGTATACTTATTAATAATACTGTGTTTCTTTCAATTGTTTCCAGCTGGTTCTGCGCCCAGTTTATAAAGACTGTCATACGCATTTTTTACGGACGGGTCCGCAATGTAAAGGAGCTGTGCGAGCTTATGTTCTGGCGCACAGGCGGCATGCCGTCAAGCCATTCTGCCATGTCCGCTTCGTTGTGTACGGCCATTGCGTTCCATTCTGGCATTGATTCAGACATTTTTATCCTTGCGTTTGCATTTTTTATGGTCGTGGTACGGGATGCACTCGGTGTACGGCGTGCAAACGGCATTCAGGCAAAGCGTATCAATGAAATAACCAAGGTTCTCAGCGATCGTGGGCTTGCTGATTTTAAGAGCATAAAGCAAGTGGACGGCCATTCTCCGATGGAAGTCTTTGTAGGATGTGTCCTCGGCTTTTTTGTTGGTGTAGCGTTTTCTGTGCTCTGATCCGTATGCAAATTTCAAAAAAATCATTTATAACGATCATTACCGGTATAATATGCGCCGTATGCGTATGTTGTGTTTCTCTGTTTTTGTTCCGTAAAATCCCCATCAGCAGACTGTGGAAACAGTATGTGGTTGTATATGTCTCTGATCAGCTAGAGGAGTCTGCTGTTCTGCAGCTGCTGGAGGCCGCGGGATGCAGGGACGTGATATCGCTTTCAGGACAGCATATTCCTGCTTCGGTACCGCTGAGTCCCATTGAAAAAGAATCTGGTTCGTCATCATATCTTACACGGCGGAACGCTTATTTTTTTGATCTTGAGCATAAGTTCAGACTGTTCTATGTTCCGCAGGCATATGAGAATAATGCAGGCTCGGCAATAGTCTCTATGCATGTTCCTGCTGGCATGGATGCGCAGGTACGATTCCCCTGGGTCACGCCCTGCATAAGCCTGCTGTTTTTTTGTTTTTTGTGCGTTTTTGCTGCGCGGCGCGACTTGTTTTTTGCTGCGGGCATTCTTCTGGTGCTGTTCGGATTCAGTCAGCCGTTCGCGGTCAATGCCGCTTCTGTATGCCTTGCCCTGTACAGCCTGTATCTGGCGCTGCGGTTCTGGCGGCGGCGTGGTGCGGTGCATCGGCTTGCAAACAGTCTGATATTCTCAATCTTTTTTCTGATACCGTTCTTCCTGGTCTTTTCCAACTCCCTCAGGGGCGGGCTGCTTTATGTGTTTACGGCATTTACATCTCTGTTCGTGCTGTACGGCTGCCTTGCCTATGAGCGGCTTGTCGAGACCGGGTCTGCCTTTATGCCGGTGCTGATCAGGCCCGCATCGTTCATGCAGGTTTTAACGGTACGGGATTCCCGGTATATGCTTTTGTGCACGGGCTGTATTGCGCTCCTTTTGTGCACGGCGCTTATGTCGGTGCATACGTTTCTGCCGGATTCCCATGTCGGCAGTCTGTATCTTCCTGCGCCGACGCGCTATGCTGATGACACGGCTTTACCTACGATAAAGGATTTTGTTGCATGGGACTGGAATGTGCGCACGTATCCGTATCGGTCGCTGCATGAAACTGCGGCCGGCACGGATGCTGCTGCTCCGAATACGGTTCCTTCTGACGGTGACAAAGTGAGTATCCCTCGGTACGTTATGACGGAACAGGGTATTCAGGAACAGCAGGAAGTAGTGTATACATTTGACGCCGCTTTCCGCCGTCAGGTGCTTTCGGACATTGACGCGCTGCCGTATCCTGCATTGGAAAAACTGCTTAAAATGCAGGGCAATACCGTCAGTACTGCCTACACTTCGGCTTCCGGTTCGCGGCAGTCTGGTGTAAGCCTTATAGCGCTGGTTATTGCGTTGTTTATTCCATTTGTTGTGTTTGTAGTGTATACTATTTTTGGCAGAAAAAAATATGATATCAGTTTCTAATCTTGTGAATGTTGAAAAAAAAGTATTTACCGGAATCGTCAATGCATTCCTGCCTAAATCCGTGGTCATTCCGTTTGTGCAGGAGCGCAGCGGAAAGGCATGTATACCGCTGGTGGAAAAAGGTGACACCGTTGCGGAAGGGCAGATTATCGGCAGCTCCGAGTTTGCCGCGGTGCATGCATCAGTTCCGGGAACGGTGACTGATATTTTTCTGTCGCAGGTTCCTGACGGGCGGCAGGCGCTGTCTGCAAGAATCAGACTGAACGGAGCCTTTTCTTTTACCGGAAAAAAACAGACCGTAGTAGAATGGCAGCAGATGGACCGTCAGACTATTACGGACGACCTTGCTTCAAAAGGTGTTGTCAATACGTTCTTTTCAGGCAGGCCTGAGGCGTTGTCCCGCCAGATATCTGAATGTGCGGATATCGTTCTGGTTCGTCTTTTTGACGAAGATCCTTCCTGTTGCGTTGATTCAGTTTTGAGCAGATTATATGAAAAAGAGATCCGTACGGGGGCGGCCATCATTGCGCAGGCCATGGGAGCTTCCGGCATTGTGTTCGCTGTAGCGCGGCAGCATGGCGGCGGACAGATTCAGGATGATATGTTCGGTTCCGCGGAGGTGCGGCAAATTCAAGTGAACACGCGGCAGTACCCCTGCAGCGGTAAGCGTGAGCTCTGTGCCGCGGTACGTGCCGGCACTTCATCTGATGTGTTTAAACACATGGGGCTGAACAGTCTGTTTGTGGATGCTCTGACTGCACTGCATGTCTATGAGGCGGTGGTGCTCTCAGAGCCTGTCATCTACCAGTATGTGCATGTCTCCGGAAAATGCCTCAGGTGCAGCGGTATTTTCCGTCTTGCTGTGGGAACGCAGCTTTCTGACCTCAGCGAGCTCTGCGGCGGTTTTATCAAAGAACCGGCCAAGATCATTATAAACGGCGTTTTAAGCGGTGGTACTGTGTCCAGCTATGAAGTACCGGTTACGGCATATGTAAAATCGGTGTCGTTCATGACCTCTCATGATGTGCCGGAGCAGCGGCAGACCACCTGTGTGCGGTGCGGCCGCTGCCGTACCGTCTGCCCGCGGGGACTGTGTCCCGATATTTTGTACAGATCTGTTGCATACGGGGTGCCTGTTGAGCAAGTCTATATAAAGACAGCAAACCTCTGTGTTTCCTGTGCGCTCTGCAATGCGTTCTGTCCTGCGCGGCTGCCGCTTACTCAGACCATCGCATTGCTTAAGGATGGATGCAATGAATAAAGTTATAAAAAATATTTCAAACAGACCATATGTCCATGCGCATGTTTCGGTTGAGCATTCGGTTATCTGTATGGTCGCAATGCTCTTGGTTCAGATTCTTATGCTTGTGCTTACCAAAAGCTACAGTGCGCTGGGCGTTATCGGAGCGGCGTTATCCGGCGTTCTGCTTGCCAATGTGGTTGTGCGGCTGCTGCACCGATCCTTTTATTTTCACCTGTCCACCATCCTGCTGCAGGGAATCCTGGTAGGAATGCTGACCCCGTCTTCATATTCTAAGTTCGGTATTTTCTTTATAACGTTTGCCGTTATGTTTGTGGTTAAGCTGTCGTTCAACGGATTTGCGGATTCATGGGTGAATCCTGTAGTTGCTGCCGTTGCGCTTGCATGGATATTCGGTATTGCGGATTTTCCGTCGTATCTAGTCTCCAGAACCGATTTATATTCCGGCAGTCCTTCCTTTATGCTCATTCAGAACGGAACGTTTCCGGTCATGCCGCTTGATGCGCCTGTTACGGCGTTCTTAAATGATACGGTGTTCTCGTTGTTCGGTATTTCTATTCCGGAAGGGTATGTCTCACTGTTTTGGGATTCTCACTCAGTGATTCCAGCTTTCAGATTTAATTTTATCTGCCTGCTTTCTTCAATCGTACTTATTTCGTTTAATATAACGGCACCTGTCATTCCTGGCTGCTATATCGCTACTTACGCTCTGCTTGTATTGTTCGGCGAACCGTTTGTGATGCATATGCCGGGGCGCGGTGATGTTCTGCTTGCGCTGCTGACAAGCGGAACGTTGTTTTGTACGTTGTTTGTACTGCAATGGTACGGTACCACTCCGGTGACCATGTGGGGAAAAATCTGCTACGGTGTTATCGGCGGAATGATGGCATTTTTGATTATCGGCTGCGGTACTTCGCCCGTCGGGTCTGTTTTTACGGTTCTGCTGCTGAACATTATTTCGCTGTTTATCCAGCACGGAGAGTATATGCTGGCTAAAAGCAAGATGCACCGGCTGCTGTCCGTAACGGCGGAATTCAGGAGAAATACAAATGCATGAATTCTCTAAAAGAACGACGCTGATAGCGTACGGTATTTTCTGTGCCGTGATGGCCGGAATTCTGATAATTCTTATAAGTACCGCGCTGCTGGCTAAGGGCAGATGGGTGTCCGGTCTTAAAATGCAGGTTTCAGAGGTGCTGGAGGAAAAGCTTCCCGGTGCATATACGGTCGGTGAGAATGTGCCTGTCCGCACTCCTTTTGCAGCAGGTGCTGCCTGCTATAAGCTCACTGCAACGGCGTCTGCCGCCACAACCGGCGGCCGTGAAAGTTATGGCATTATTTTGAGAATTATGACGATATACGGACCGGCAGCTGCGGTGTATGTGTACGCGGAGCCGGATCATGCTGTATTCGTAGGCTTTGCCAATATGCATAATGCAGTGGCGGATCATATGGAGCAGATCTCAAAGAATTCCAGCATTACATACTGGGCCGATCGCATACCTGCCATATTACGTCTGTATGATGAAGGAGCGGTGTCTGATGATAATTGATAAGCATTATATGAAGCAGTATGTGTTCGCTTTGCTTCCCATGCTGCTGCCGGTTCCCGGCAGATTTGCGCTCGGTTTGATCTGCATCATTATATTCAATCTGGTTCTGGCCTCCGGATGCCTGTTCCAGCATGCGCTTCATGCACTCAAAATGGAGACGACGCAGTTTGTACTGCTGGTGCCGTTCGTTGTGGGTATGTCAGTCTTTGCCCAGCAGCTTTTAATGATCTATTCCCCTGGTATTGCGCTTCAGCTGGGGATTCTGGTGCATTTTCCGGCTCTGTCTGCATTCCTTATTACGATTTTACATACCGTTAAGCGGGATTCGCTGATAAAGGAATTGTCTGCCACAATGGTTCCAGCAGGAATTTATTCAGGCTTTGCCTTTGTATTTATGTTGTTCCGCGATATATTCGGCTATGGCGGTATATCGTTTCCGGTACCGTCAGGTATCAGAGAGCTGATATTTTTTGATACGGCGAAGTTGCCGTTCATGCAGTTTGCCGCCACGATACCCGGAACGCTCATCATAAGCATGCTGATTTTTGTATTTTATTCTCATTGCAGAAGAAAGATGATTATTATAAAAAGGGCAGGGCTGACAGATGAATAATATCCTGTATTATACCGTTTTATCAGCGACCATACTGCTGTATTGCATCGGGCTCAACCGCGTAGAGCTTTCTAAAAGCTACAAAGACATGTTTTTGACGGCTGTAAAAATGTATATTATCGTTCCGTCTACGGCGGTGTTCAGCTGGATTTTTGTGGCAAAAGTCCTTGTGCCGCTCGGACTTGAGACGCTGTATCCGTTTATTGCTGTTCTGCTGTTTATTGCCGTCTCCGTGTTCTTTGAAGCACTTATCCGTATCACTGCCGGACAGTCAGCCGCTGAGTATTCAATTTCTTTCCTCTGTGTGCTTATTGCAACCCATGAAAGCTGCACGCTGCTTGAAGTGCTGCTTATTTCTCTGAGCTGCGTTACATCTTATTACCTGATTCTGCCGCTTATCTTTTCGCTGCGGCGGCATCTGAAGTTTTTTTGTATCGTCAAGGATTCTTACAGCGACGGGTTGGTATATATCAGTATCGCGGTCATTATTTTGGCCATGTCCGCCTGGAATATTTCCTGGCTTAATCCCGGAGTTCTGCCATGATTATACCTGTTCTGCTTTTAATTCTTTTTTTTGTCGTAATATCAGCGATTCTGTTCTTTGTGTTCTACATGCTGCTTCCTGCATTGAAAGAGCATGCATACGCAATTGACAGCATGATCCTGCCGTTTGAGCAGGTACGTGAAAAGAGATCCGGAGACAGCACGGCTGCCGTGCAGAAGCCTGTAAAACGTGCGGTGGTACTGTGTTCGCCTGAAAAAGAAAATCTTTTGCCTCGTATGGAATATAAAGACATCAAAACATGCCGTCTGTTTCATTCGATGTACGTTACGCAGAATGATTGCAGTGCCGGATGTATCGGTTTTGGTGACTGTATGTATGACTGTCCGCAGCAGGCTATCATTATAAAGAATCGTACTGCGGTTGTGACGAATCTGTGCAACGGATGCGGACAGTGCATAGACCGGTGTCCTATGCAGCTTATAAAGCTGATACCTGCTGATACCGAAAGGATTGTTATGTGTGCAGCAGCTGAAAACGAACCGACTGCATGTTCTCAGTGTCATGTAGAAAATAATTGTATGCCGCCTGCAAATATTTCCTTTAAATTTTGGCAATCATGCTATACACTGATAGTTACCAAATTATGGAAAAAGTAAGCGTGTGCATTGTGCTTGCTCCTGCAACGTTGGAAGCGGGCGGACAGGATTATTATAAAACTGTATATAAGCCGCTGGCATCATATTTGTATAAGCATTCTGAATGCAAGTTTTCTTTTATTTACGGCGGACCTCAGCTTGTATGGCTTAAGAAAAAGCATCCTGAGTTTCTTTCTCTGGTAGCTCAGCTGGCCGGGAAAAAGCAGGTTGAGATTCTCGGAGGCGGGTATTATGATCCTGTCTTTCCGCTGCTGAGTCCCTCTGACAGAAGCGGTCAGATTGAGCTTTTGTCATCAGAGCTGCGGCAGGTATTCGGCAAGCGTCCGCGCGGCATGACGCTGTGCGCGAGCTGCTGGGATACTTCGCTCATTTCTGGTTTTCAGACCTGCGGTATGGAATACGTACTTTTGGACAGTGCGCTTATTCCTCCTAAAAAACAACGTTATCTGCCCATTATTACGTCAGAAAAAGGAAAATATCTGACTGTTCTGCCGTATTATGAGGAGCTGCTGCCGGACATCCAGGTGGATCCTGCGCAGTATGCCGACCATATAGCAGATTTTGTATGCGCTTCCGCACATAATGACAGCGACGATGGTTGTGGTGGCAGAATCGTTACGCTTATGTTTACCCCTGAGCAGGTTGCTGGTCTGATGCAGTCAGGCTGGTTCGAGCAGTTCCTGCAGGCGGTTGCCGCCTGCGATAAATTGGAGTTTACACTGCCCGGTGTTTTTGTGCGCAATGCCAGGGTTCATGTACCCGGATATATTCCTGCCGGAATGTGCAAGGATATTGCTGGCTGGTCGCTGGAGCCATATACGCAAGTAAAACCGGACGGCAGCTTTCCCGTTACGATACATGATTTTTTGGAAACATATCCGCTGCATCATGCGCTGTATGACAGAATGTTCTATGTGAGCATGCTTATCAGCCAGACGCATGGTGACAAAATGCGTAAAAAGGCGGCGCATGAAAAACTGCTTGAAGCTCAGAATGGAAGTGCGTTCGTCTGTCAGCCGCTCAATGTTGCGGAAAATGCCGAAAAACGTAGGAAGGCGTTCAGCAGTCTGATTGAGGCAGAAAAGCTTATCCGGGAAAGCACGGAGTTTCATGAGTCTATAACGGTGTTTGATTATAACGGCGACGGCTTGAATGAGTATATCTGCCAGATGAATCAATATACCGCTGGAATCAGTCCCGAAGGTGGCGCGGTCTTTTCGCTTGATATTATGAAAAACGCAGGTAACTATACGGATACCATGCGCCGTCTTGAGTCGTTCGATGGTGTTGCTGACAGGTACTTCAGAGGACTGTTCGTTGATCATCTGATGGATACCGCGGATTTTGAAAACTACTTAAAGGGCAGACCGTGCGGACGGGAAGTATTTGCATGTTCCCGGTATGAACAGACGGGATTCAGCAGTCAGCGCAGGGAAATTTATCTTTGTGCAAAAGGAGAGTTTTCTTCACTGCGGGAACCTGTCAGCCTGCGGAAGAACTATATGCTTCGATCGGAAGGATTTTCCGTCCAATACATCATTAAAAATGAAAGTCCGCTTTCATTGGATGGAGTCTTTGTTGTTGAATGTAATCTTGCGCAGCCCGATTCATCTCCGTTCTATACGCAGGAATTTGTTGCCGCTGGAAAGCGTATGAGTATTAACGGCTATGAACAGCCCTATACCGTTCTTCCCGAAGTTTCTGTCATGCAGGTGGCGGACAGCAGTAACGGACTGTCATTCATTCTTGAGCCGAATGAAAACTGCCGTGTCACCACTGCGCCTGTCATCTACCGGCGGCCTGCTGCGGCAGGAAGAATCTCTGATGCCGGTATGAGCTATATGCTCAGCTTATTCTGGGATGTACATCTTGGCCCCGGTATGGAAATCGAAAAGACTGTGAACTTTAATATCTATTTATCACGGCGCAGATCGTCAAAACAAAAAACACAGGCATAGCATAGCTGGACTATTTATGCGGCTGTTCACTTGCAGCTTGCCGCACCTCCATGTACCGTACGCGAGCACCGTCCGGTACCGTGCTGATACATGGCTGAAGTACTGTAAAATGTTGTACCGTAAATGCTTGACTAATGAATATGCCTTTGCTAAAATAAACGAAGTTTTTGTTTTGGGGGTCTCCTTTGTCAGTAAAGAAAACATCTGCAGAGAAAAGATTTGCACAGAGTGAAGTTCGCCGCTTGCGCAACAAGGCTATCAAGAGCAAGTGCCATACAGCTGTAAGAAAATACGTGGAAGCAGTTCAGAAGAAAGATGAGGCAGCTGCTGCCGCAACGCTGAAAGTACTTGTAAAAGAACTTGATACTGCCCGCGGTAAGGGTGTGCTGACTCGCAATTCTGTTGCTCGCAAGAAGTCACGTATGACTAAGCTGTTCAATGTAACATTTGCAGCAAAATAACCTGCAAAAAGGTTCACGACACGATACTTGCCGGCTGTTGGAAAGCGGCTGATGCAGGACTCCTTGTAAATCAAAGTTTTTCAAAGTTTCCTGTATAATTCACCGCTGCCAACAGCTTCAGCAGGTACTTTCTATTTGTTGAGGTGCTAAATGTCTTCTAAAAAAGTTACTAAATACGATTTGGTCGAATCAGTGTACCAGAATACAAAGTGTGAAAAGCGTGTCGTGCAGGAAGTAATCGAAAACTTACTTCAAGAATTAAAGACTTCATTAAAAAACGGGGCGACGATTGAATTACGGGGCTTTGGCACATTTGAACCGAGACTTCGTAAAGGTCGCTCCCGTGCCCGTAATCCCAAAACTGGTGAGCAGCTGTCTGTAAAACCGCATTATGTAGCTGCGTTTCGTTCCGGTCAAGAATTAAAAAAAGCTCTTTGGGAGCTTAGAGACAGTGACATTGCCAAAGACTGATCATGACAGTGTGCCGGTACGTACTTATGCCGTACACGTGCTGAAGCATATTCTTCTGCTTATCTGCGGTTCCTTTCTATTTGCATTATCTAATCCTGGTTTTATTTTTCCCCGCGGTTTAGGTTTCATTGCCTGGTTTGCGTATATTCCTATGTTTGTGCTCATACGGCGCGCATCTTTTAAAACCGTCTGGCTGTACGGCTTTGTGTACGGTGTGCTTTCCTATGCGCTGTATGTGTCGTGGCTCGTGATATTTTCTCCTGTCGGTAGTATAGCCATTGAAGCTCAGTACGGTGTTCTTCTGCTGCTGACGTTCGTTCTTATAAAAACTGCCTATGTACTGTTCCCTGAAAAAGGATGGCTTGTCGGATATCTTGTGTTCTGTGCATATGAGTATGCCAAGACTATAGGATTCGCCGGGTTCAGCTATGGCGTGACCGCATATACGCAGTGGAAGAATCCGTTGCTCATACAATGTGCTGATCTTTTTGGTGTGTGGGGCTTGTCCGCGCTGGTGGTCTTTCCGTCTGCATGGATTGCTGAGCTGATTCGGTTGCGTGCGTCTGTCGGCCGCCGGTGTGTACCGCATGCGGCGAGTGCCGCAGTGTGGTTCTGCTGCCTTGTATGTGCGGTCATATACGGAGCCGCGGTCAGAAAGGACTACAGTACGTTTTCTACGGTCAAGGTTGCGGCGGTTCAGCATAATACGGATCCCTGGGTGGGCGGTATGGAAGCCTATCGCCGCGATGTGGCGGATTTGATGCGTCTTTCTGATGAGGCGCTTGCTTCTGATCCTGACATTAAGCTGGTGGTGTGGCCGGAAACATCTGTCGTTCCGTCCGTGATACGTCATTATACTATGCGTCCCGACCGGAGCCGCTTTGAGCTTATAAAACAGTTTTTAACCTATGTGGACAGTAAGAATGCAGTTTTTGTGGTGGGAAATGATCATTCTGTGATGAAGCAGGATGGATCCGATACAGAGGACTGGAATGCTGTTCTGGTGTTTACTCCCGGAAAAAATGTGCTTCCCCCTGACCCCGGCATTTATCGAAAGATCAGGCTTGTACCTTTTACGGAATCTTTTCCGTGGCCGGAGCAGTTTCCCGGTATGTATCAGGCGCTGCTGAACGGGGATACTCATTTATGGTCGCAGGGACATGAACCGGTGGTATTTCACGAGGCAGGAATGTCTTTTTCAACACCGATCTGTTTTGAGGATACGTTCGGGGACGGCTGCCGGAATATGTTCAATAACGGTGCACGCGCGCTTGTAAATCTTTCCAATGATGCGTGGTCAAAGAGCCTTTCATGTCAGTATCAGCATCTGGCAATGGCTGTGTTCCGTTGTGTTGAGAATCGTATTCCGGCTGTACGTAGTACGGCGTCAGGGCAAACATGTATCGTTGACCCTAATGGCAAAGTCGTCGCCATGGCAAAGGAATTCACCCAGACATGGCTTACTGGCCAGCTGCCGGTCATCCCTGACGATGTGTCTCCTACGCTGTACGACAGAGCAGGTGATATTCTTGGAAAATTGTTTGTACTGATGGCGGCTGCTGTCCTTGCTGCCGGTTGTGTTTTACGTATAAGGAGCAGAGTTCATGGATAAAGAGAATGAAAAAAGATTTACTGTTTTAGGCGCTGACACCGATTTTAACGGCGTGCTGGAATTTTCTGATGATGTAATGATAACAGGTAAATTTTCAGGTACCATAAAGGCATCCGGCAGTCTTGAGATAGCAAAAACAGCAGTCTGTAATGTTGACACGATGTCTGCCTCATCTATTGTGATTTTCGGTACGGTTTCCGGTAATATACATGCCGAGGAACGGGTTGAAATCTGCAGCGGCGCAAAAGTTACCGGCGATATTACGACCGCACGTCTGCGCATAGCTGACAACACGGATTTTGAAGGGCAGGTGACTATGCTGGATACTATTCCTGATGTTGATCTGTTCTCCGTTGCCTCTGATGAGTATAAACAGGCGCTGGTTGCGAAGTCTGATTTTGTATCATGATACTATTGACAATAAACGTATTTTTGTGTAATACTTTTAGCGCACAGAGTTTATTTAACCGACCGTTATAAAACAATGTGAGACGGTTATACGTAATCCTAAATCCCAAGAGTAATTTCAAGAACTTTTCCTTACAAGATATGATACATAATTTTAAAAGCATGGAGATAATGTAATGGCACCATTCCAACGACATCGTGCGACCGATGCATCGGAAGACCAGCATTTGTCTACAGATGAAGGACAAAAACAGCTTGATCTTGATGTGCAGCCGGCTTCATATGAAGGAACGGCTTCAATTTCTTCCGGCGGAGAGTATGAATCTTCGCAAATCCCCCCTGTTGAATCAGAAAAATCAGAAGTAAGTCAGTCAGAAGCGCGTGACGGCAGCGATGAAAGCCGTACGGCAAAAGTTGTTGTGCGCGCTCGCAAACGCCGTGTAGTTCGTACGGCAAAAACTGCTGAAGCAGATACTGCGGCCGCAGACACGGTTGATTCAGGCGTTGCAGCTGTCACTGCGGATACAGCTCCGGCTGCTGATACGGCTGCGGCAGTACCCGCAGTGGAAGCTGATCCGGGGCAGGCTGCTGCTCCCGCTGAATCAGCTCCCCGCTCACGCTGGGGTGGTAACCGGTTTGACCGCGGCGGCAGAAAATTCGGCCGCGGAACATACCAGCGCACCATGCCTGTTCCGCGCGATATTCAGCCTAAGGCTGCACCGGAGATTCCTGAGGACTACGAAAACAAGCCGCGGCTGCTTATCAACGACCTTACTAAAATGGGAATGACCGAGCTTCGTAACCTTGCCATGCAGTACGGTTTTGAAGCCGATGATCTGGCTCCGATGAAAAAGCAGGAGCTGATTTTTGTAATCCTGAAAGCGCACACTGAGCATGGCGGCATTATATTTGCATCTGGTGCGCTGGAGATTCTGCCTGACGGATACGGATTCCTGCGCTCTCCGCAGAACAGCTATCTGCCTGGCCCGGATGATATCTATATTTCACCGAGCCAGATCCGCCTGTTCAACCTTAAGACGGGCGATACAATTTACGGCCAGACACGCTCTCCGAAAGAAGGCGAACGATTCTTTGCGCTGCTGCGCATTGAGTCGGTGAATTTTGACGAGCCGCGTGTAGCCCAGACTCGTATTCCGTTTGAAAACCTGACGCCGCTGTATCCGAACAATAAGCTTCATTTGGAAACCGTTTCCACCGAGCTTTCTTCTCGTATCGTGGATTTGTTCAGCCCGATAGGAAAAGGCCAGCGTCTTTTGATCGTTGCTCCTCCTAAAGCCGGTAAAACGATTCTCATGCAGAAAATCGCGAATGCCATTACAAAGAACCATCCTGAAGTCTATCTCATCGTACTGCTGATTGACGAACGTCCTGAGGAAGTTACGGAGATGGAACGTTCCATTCAGGCGGAGGTTATTTCTTCTACCTTTGATGAGCAGGCGACACGCCATGTACAGGTTGCGGAAATGGTTCTGGAAAAGGCAAAGCGGCTTGTTGAGCATAAGCGTGATGTCGTTATTTTCCTTGATTCCATAACGCGCCTTGCCCGCGCATACAACCAGACGGTTCCCACCTCCGGTAAAGTGCTTTCCGGCGGTGTGGACAGCAATGCGCTGCATAAGCCGAAGCGTTTCTTCGGTGCTGCCCGTAACGTGGAGGAAGGCGGAAGCCTTACGATTATTTCCACTGCCTTGATTGAAACCGGCAGCCGTATGGATGAGGTTATCTTTGAGGAATTCAAAGGAACCGGCAACAGTGAGATCGACCTTGACCGCAAGCTTGCGGAGCGCCGTCTGTTCCCTGCCATCAACATCAAGAAATCCGGCACCCGTAAAGAGGAGCTGCTGCTTACTGATACGGAGCTGCAGAAGCTTTGGGTCCTGCGTAAGGTCCTCGGCCCTATGGATGACGTGGAGGTGCTGGAACTGCTGCTTGACCGCATGCGTAAGACAAAAGACAACGCTGCGTTCCTGGCATCCATGAACACCGGCTCTGCGGCTGTTGACAACGGCTGATGACTGTATGTGACCGGTGCAGCAGAGACTTTTTCAAAGCGCCTGCTGTTGCCGGTACAAACTAATTTCTATATGCTTTGTGCAAAAGCTGTTGATTAGATTTTAAAAAGAGTATATACTCTTTATACTGTTTTGAATTTGGTGTGGTTTGTTACTGTGGCTTGAGCTCGGAGTATCCGGTTCCGCATGGTAGGGCAAAACCATTTCAAATATATGGAGGGAACATGAAAAGCGGTATTCATCCTGAGTACAAATTGACAAAAATCACCTGTGCATGCGGTAACGTTATTGAGACACGTTCAACCGTACAGAATATTCATGTTGAAATTTGTTCTGCATGCCACCCGTTCTTTACGGGCAAACAGAAGCTGGTTGATACAGCCGGTCGTATCGAGCGCTTCAATAAGCGTTACGGTATTCAGGAAGCAAAATAAAAACTGCCGATGCGCAGTTTTTTGCCCTGAAAAGGCTCTGGTGCCATTCGGTACCGGAGCCTTTTTTTTATACTCAGTACCCTGTATACACCGCGTGAACGGGAGTACAGAAAACATATGGGCACCTCGAATAAGCTACGTAAGTTGTTTTTTCGAGGTGCCCATATGTATGATTATGCTGATTTCTTTTTGTTAAGGAAGGGAATTGCGCAGTGCACGTTGAAGAATTCAATGAGCGGGCCCATGAAAAATGCGGTGATGATTGTTCCGGCCCCGGCTATAGTGATGATGTCCTTCGGCTTTCCGCCTGAAAGCAAAAACAGCGTGACGCCGATTGCTACACAGACAAGATCGGTGATGATACGTACATACAGGAACCTGCCTTTTTTCCAAGTGTTGACAATAATAAGCGCAACGGCATCATATGTCGAGACACCCAGATCCGCCGTCATATAGAATGCAGAACCGAAGCAGATGATGATGACTCCGGCTGCAAGACAGAGAATCCGTACCGGCAGCGTCGGATTGACGATGATGGTCTGAAAGAATTCATATGAAAACTGTGTTATATAGCCAAGCAGGAACAGATTGATAAAGGTTGCGATACCAATATAGTGACGGTCAAAGCACAGCGCAAAGAAGAACAGTACGCAGTTTGCAATAACATACAGCGTGCCGAAAGAGATGGGAACAAGGGCATCAAGCCCGGCCATGAATGATTGGAACGGATCTACGCCGAGCGCCGCTATTTTAAAGATTCCTACGCTTACGGCACAGATAATGACGCCGCAGAGGGACATGAGTACCCGTCGTCCAAAGTTTTCCGGCAGTCCGTGTTTTTTTTCAGCTGACATCTGATAAACCTCCCGATGCATATATGCTGTTGGAACAGTGATGCCTATTTTAGTGAAATACGTCTGGTTAGGGAAGTGTCGGATTCTGCTGTTCGTATATTGCAGCAGAAACCGGCTGGGCAGAAGATATTTTCAAAAAAAATGAGAATTTTTGCTTTTTCTCTAAACGTGAGAAATAAACATGCTATAGTATATGTGTAGTCAGGCATACGGAGGAGCATATGAGAGTCAGAAAATACGCAAGAGGATTAAGAAGATATTGTAACAAGCAGCCGTGCGGATCGAATATAACAGAGTTGTCGGTAAAAGAGTGTACAGCGCTCGTTCATTATCTGGACTGTTTGTGTGAGTCAGAGGCCGATGAATTGTCTGATGATGATTTTCTTTGGACTTCGGCAAAGCTGTTCTGGGAGCTTACCGATGCATTTAATCGGCAAAAGCAGCTGGACGAATATCTTCAGAAACTGATTTCCGACTATGTTTCTGCCAGACGGCTTAAGCCGCTGAAGCAGAAGGCAAAGAAGCTGAGCCTTACAAGCGATGATGAGACGGAGGATGAGGAAGATATCTGCTTCTTTACATCGGATATTCCATATTCCTTTGCAGAGGACAAACGTGTTGAACGTGATGTGGATCGTGATTTTATTATCTCCAAAATAACCGATACATATATTAATTTTATCCGCTGCGTGTCACTTGATAAATTTGATTTTCTGAAAGATGCAATCAAAGAGCTGCTGATCGGCAGAAAGTCGGCTGCAGTCCGTGCAGCAGCTCACGATATTACGGACGTACAGTTCCTTATCGATGAAATCGGTTTTTCCAAGCAGGAGGCGCTTTATATTCTGGTTATGAGCCGCATTCATGGCATTTCTACCCTGCACAGCGTATGGCGCAATATCCGCTCGCAGAACGAATCCCGGTGCATAGCAGCTATTCTGGGAATCTCCGTGCGTCAGCTCAGCCATATGCTCCGCCCTGATCAGAAGATCCGTTCGTTCGGTTTTCTTGATGAAGACGGTGATTTTGAAAACGATGTGATCGAGTGCGTGCGCAATCAGAGCCTTGACATTATATTCACCGATGTGCTTTCCCAGCTTGACTGTACCAATGCCTATGATCTTGACTCATTCAACATTCCTGAAAACCAGCAGGACATTATGAGCCACCTTCTGGAAAGCCCTGAACCTGTTTCTCTGCTGTTTTACGGAAAACCGGGCAGCGGTAAAACGGAATACGCAAAGGCGCTGATAAAAAAGTCTGGTCTTAACTCTTTAATCTTTAAGAATGAGACCGAGCTTACTGAGGAAAAACGGCGGTCTCCGCTCGCGCGGCTCAACTGCCTGCTTGCACTGAACCGTCCCGATACGGTTCTTGTGGTGGACGAGGCTGATTCTCTGCTGCAGACTACGGACATGATGTCTTTCTTCGGTTCCTCGCCGTCAAAGTCAAAGGGTATCGTGAACAAAATGCTTGAGAACAACCGGAACAAAATCATCTGGATAGTAAACTTTACGTCCCAGATCGATGATTCTACCCGCCGCCGCTTTACGTTCTCACGGCAGTTTGATGCCATGTCCAGCTCCCAGCTCCGCTCAATCGCCGAGCGCAAACTGGCACCGCTGCAGCTGCCGGAAACAACCACCAGTTCCCTGCTGCGCATGTTCGAGCGCTATGATGTAACCGGTGCCTCTGTGGACAATGTAGTCAAAACGCTCAAGAGCCTGAGAACCATGGATGAAGAAAAGCTGCTGATCAGCTCGGAAACGATTCTAAAAGAAAATGCGCTGCTCGTAAACGGCCGGTCAAAGCTTCGTGAGCACGTAAACAGCGCGTATGATGAGCAGGTGCTCAACACCTCCATGCCTGCGGAGCAGATCATCACCATGATCCGCAATGCCCGTGCGTACAGTGAAAAACACAAGGCGGCTGAAAATGGTATCAGAATGTTGTTCTACGGAGTATCCGGCACCGGCAAAACGGAATTCGCACGGTATATCGGCGAGCAGATCGGAAAAAAGATTCTGCTGAAGCGCGCAAGCGACATCCTGGGCAAGTATGTGGGTGAAACTGAGGAGAATATACGTAATGCCTTTATGGAGGCAGAGCGCAAGAATATGATTCTGCTGCTTGATGAGGCTGATTCCTTCTTCCGTAACAGAGATAATGCCAACAACAGCTGGGAGATAACCCAGGTGAATGAGCTGCTTACCCAAATGGAAGAATTCTCCGGCATCCTCATCTGCACCACGAACCTTAAGAAAATCATGGATCCGGCCATGAACCGCCGTTTCCATATGATCGTTGAGTTCAAACCGCTTGACGAGTCCGGTATCAGAACGCTGCTGAAGCGTTATTTTGATGGCTTTACATTCAGCGAATCACAGGTACAGGAGCTTGTGCGCTTCGGCAACATTACTCCCGGTGATTTCGGCGTGCTTTCAGGTCGCATCCGCTTTATGGCCGAGGATGATTTGTCTTCTGAATACATTATAAAAGAGCTCAAAAAGATTCAGGACGATAAAAACGACGGTGAATCCCACCGGATCGGCTTTTAATCCAACGGCTGATGTTGTATCCCGACATCCCGGGTACGGCAGCCTTGGTACGGTCGCCGCACCCGGGGCGGATCAGCAGGAGCCGCCTTCTGCGGCGGTATCATGAGCGGATACTGACGCATCGCGCATTCTTTTAATCTCCGCCCGCCAGTCCTGCACAAGCTGTTCCGGCTGCAGCGGCCGTGCGTCGGCGCCCCAGCCCAGTACCCAGCGAAGGATCGGCAGGTACTGGTTGTTGTCAAAACTGATTACCGTGCCTTTATCGGTGATTTCCACGGCAGGATTGTCGCCCCATATCCGTTCCTTGGCAAAGCTTTCCGCATAGCTTCCGCTGCGGAACAGAATTTTATACGTAGTCATACCGGGACCGGTGCCGCTCAGATCCCTGAAGCAGCCGAAGGTTCCCGGCGTGTGCAACCGGTAGTCATATTCAGGCGGCAGTGTAAAACGGTCGGCATCGCTGCGTACTTCCAGTGACTGGATACGGGACAGGTTGAACAGCCGGTTTTCGCGGTTTACGCAGTCGTAGCCCCACAGGTCCCAGATACCGTTGTCAAAAATCAGCTGGTAGGGGCGTATGCCCCTGCTCACTGCCTCGGTATGGCCGGGGGTAATGTATTTAATGGTAATGTAGCAGTTGTTTTCCATGGCCTTGTAGATGTCGCCCCATACGGAGTCCCGTACGTCGCTTGCGGGCGCGCCAAGAAAGATAACCCGGTTCGGAGCCGCATGCTCCGTGTCCTTGACTTTTTTCCCGTACTTGTCGATGAGCGGGGATTCCGCGGTTATATCTTTGCACAGCTGCACAGCCTGCTCATAGACGGGGGAGTCCCTGACAGTTTCCAGCAGGTTGTTGATAAGCCTGATGGTCCGCGCGGTCTCCTCCCGGTTCAAATAGCCGGGACGCGTAAGTGTACGCGGAGTGCTGTAATAGTAGCGGTTTTCCGAATCCTTGAGCAGCGGCGCGTTAAGTTCATCACGCATTTTGTCCAGCACCTTGTACAGGATTTTTTCGCTGCATCCCGCCGACAGGTTTATTTCCGTGCCGACAGCTTTTTTAAGATCATTGAGATATGCCGCAAGCTCCTTTACGGTCGCGTGCCTGCCTGATGAAAAAAACTTATCTATTTCCTGGTATCTGATGTATGCTGCATCTCCGCCTGCCATGGTTCCAGTATACAGCAAAACATCGGTAAAAAGACAGTCTGAAAATGCAAAAAAAAGCATAGTTTTCTCAATTCTTGAGAAACGTATTTACTATAATTGAATCATAGAGAATACGAAATGAGCAGTGCCCCGCACGCTTTCAGGAGGTTATCGATGATTACATTCGCACAGTATGATTGCCTTTCAGCAGAGGAAGAGAAAAAAACAGCAGTCCGCGCCGCCGCCGGCGACCGTGCCGCGCGCGACCGTCTTATTCTTGCAAACCTTCGGTTTGTGGTACTGTGCACCCGTCCGTACCGGGGTCATGGCCTGAGCGATGACGAGCTGGTTGAGGAAGGTATCATCGGCCTTATTGAGGCTGTGGATCACTTTGATCCTGAGCGCGGCGCACGATTGATGACCTGCGCACGGTTCTGGATCCGCAACGCCATCCTGAAAGCCTTGAACAAATGCGGTGCGACCATCCGCCTGAGCGATGAAAAGTCACGCATGCTCGTAAAGCTGCGCAAGGCGCTGGGAACCTGCGGCCAGATCAGCAATGCAGAGAAAAAGCTCGATACTGCTTGTGCGCTTGCCGGATGCACCAGAGCTGAAGCCCGTGAGCTGCTCACACTTTCACAGCCCTGTGCAGAATTCGACGCGCCGATGGACGGAGCTGACGGCGCGTCGTTCGGCATGCAGTATGCCGACAACACCGTAAAAAATGTAGAGGATTCCTGCATCGATACCATTATGCAGGAGCACCTGCTGGCTGCCGTCAAAACGCTCAAACCGTCCGAACGCGATGTTGTTATCCGCCATAACGGCCTGTTCGGTGCCAAGCCGGAATCGTTCAGCAGCATCGGCCAGCGCCGCGGATTCACCAAAGCGCGCATCTTCCAGATCGAGCAGGCCGCGTTCGGCAAGCTGCGCAAAAAGATCGGCAGTGGGTGCTAGGAGGTGGCGGGCGGCGGCAGCTTGTAGTGACGCTGTGTGAGCCACCATTTTGTCCCGACCAAGGTCGGGTCGGAGGTCAGCGGGCGGATG
>CACZQF010000153.1 GCA_902783245.1 uncultured Spirochaetaceae bacterium
ATAGGCGATGGTGATGGCGAGCCTGAGCATTCGTGATGCATTGGAGCCCAGTTTGGTGATGGACGGCGCAATGAATCCGATGATGATGAGCGGAACGCAGAAGAATATCAGCTGTCCAAGAATGAACTTTACGCTGACAATAACATTCATGACGGATGTTCCTGCGAGCTGTCCGAGCAGAATACCAATGGCGACGCCGAGCAGCAGCTTCATCGGCAGGCTGGTAAAGAATTTTTTCATATTTCCTCCATTTACAATAGTTTAAAAACACAGTTTCATGTGCGGGCCGTATCTGCATGTATATGGCAGCGTGCGGCCTGTAAGCCCTGAATGGTACCTCCGGCACCGTTCAGAATAGTTACTCTCCGGACATAATCTTAATGATTTCTTCGTTTGTCTCTTTCATGCCGTCCTTACCGATACGGCCTATGTTTCTGATGGTGCCTTCCACACCCTGCGTGACGATACCGTCGCCTCCGTCGAACTGCTGTCCCTGTCTGAACATGTTCATGCCCAGAATGGCGGCATTTATTGAGGTGGCTATCTTTGCGGCGCAGGATGCTTTTGCTCCGTCACAGATCATGCCGGAGACAATGGCAAGGGCATTGACCACTGTGTGGGTCATTTCATCATACCCGCCGCCGCACAGATATGCAATGCCTGCGCCTGCGCCCGCGCCCGCGCTGACCGCGCCGCAGTAGGCGGAAAGGGTGCCGATACCGGTCTTTTGGTGTACGGCAACCAGGTTTGAGAGCGTAAGCGCACGCAGCAGCTTTTCATGGCTGGCCTTCAGCTCCTCTGCATAGACGATGACAGGTACCGAGCAGGTTATGCCCTGATTGCCGCTGCCTGAGTTGATGATGACAGGAAGCTCACAGCCGTTCATACGTGCGTCTGAGCCTGCGGCCGCCATGGCCTGTGCGCGCAGACGTACCGCATCGCCGCAGGTGTTCAGGATAACGCGGCCGATGTTTGCGCCGTAGTTGCCCTTGATGCCTTCCTCCGCAATGGCGGTGTTATAGGCAATCTGCCGCTCCAGCACTTCCCGTACGTCATTCAGATCAACCGTAAGGGCAAAATCCCAGATGCTTTCCATATCGAGCAGCGAGCGGTCCGTACGTACCTCCGAAGATGCAGCTTCAACCGCTTTCTGGAAGATGACGGTACCGTCCTTTTCGATAAGCACGATGTTTGTATGATAGCCGGCTATGCGTACTTTGGCGGCAGACGCGCCTTTGTACAGCGTCACGATGATGTCGAATACCTGTCCGTTATCGATGTGCCTTACATCCACCGGCACGGTATTCAGGAATGATTTCATCTCTTCGATCTGTGCCGGACTGACTTCCGCTATGACCTCAAGCTCTTTCTGCGGTATTCCTGCCACGATTCCTGCGGTGACTGCCGCCGGAATTCCTTTGAGGTGGTTTGTATGGGGCACGATCACGCTCTTTACGTTCTTTATAATACTTCCGCTTGCTTCTACAAGGACTTTTTCCGGCATGGCGCCGAGCACTTCACGTGCTTTTGCCGCCGCATAGGCAAGGGCAATGGGTTCGGTGCATCCCATGGCCGGAATCAGCTCTTCCTTCAGAATCTGGACATACGCCTGATATTTAGGAGAATCACTTTTCATACTGCCAGTATAGAATGCTTCTTGAAATAAGTAAAATTAAATGTTTTTATATATTGATTTAGAAAATTTTATAGGTTAGAAAGCGGACGTATGGAACTCAGGGATTTACGGACATTCATTACGGTGGTTCGGGAATGCAGCTTTTCCAAGGCTGCGGTACAGCTGGGATATTCTCAGGCCGCGGTGACGATTCAGATACGGCAGCTGGAGGATGAGCTCGGAATCAGGCTGTTCGACCGGCTCGGCAGGCAGATTCAGCTGACGAACCGCGGCAGACTTTTTTTTGATCATGTGCAGTGTATTCTGGACGAGCTTGCGGAGGCTCAGGATTCCGTAAAGGAAGATACCGAGCTTACCGGTTCGCTGACGGTCGGTACGATCGATTCTTTGTGCTCATATTTGTTCCCGCGGATAATCGGCAGGTACCATGAGCTGTATCCGCGGGTAACCCTGACGGTGCTGCCTGATACGCCGTCGGTACTGCTGGATGCGCTGAATAAGAATGAGCTTGATATTGTGTATCTGCTTGATATGAAGCGGACTGATCCGCTGTGGGTAAAGGTTCTTGATGAGCCCGAGGAAGCGGTGTTCGTCACGTCATCGCAGCATCCGCTGGCGCAGAAGCCTTCGCCTGGCCTTGATGAGGTGCTTGCAAGTCAGTTTATCCTGACGGAGAAGGAAGCAAGCTACCGCCGCATACTTGATCTGACGCTGAACAAAAGCGGCAGGGAAATACATCCGTTTCTGCAGACGCGCAATACTGATCTGATTATTACGCTGCTGGAGCAGAACCGGGGCGTTTCGTTCCTGCCGCGCCTGATTCTTGAGGACCGGATTGCATCAGGCGTCTTTTCTGTGCTGGATGTGCCCGGCGTAGCAGTAAAAGTATGGCGGCAGGTGTTCTATCGCCGCAATAAATGGGTTACGCGTGAGATGAATGCATTTTTTGATCTGGTGCGCAGCTCTTCTCTGCGGCCGTATGCAGATGCTGATATTAGCGGGCTGTCCTATAAAGGGACAGCCCCTATTCTTTAGGATATCAGTATTCTGCATACTCCGCCGGATCCTGCCCTTTGGTACGGCCGTCCGGTCTGGTAAGCGCGCTGATGGTATGCATCTCCTGTTCGGAAAGCTCAAAGTCGAAGATGCTCAGGTTTGCTTCCAGATGTTCCCGTGACGATGCTTTGGGAATCGGGATGCAGCCGAGCTGGATGTGCCAGCGCAGGATAATCTGTACAAGACTCTTTCCGTGCGTATCGGCAATATCCTGCAGACACTGCTCTGTAAGCACCGCATTGCCGCGGCCCAGAGGACTCCAGCATTCCGTTGCGATATTGTGGGAAATATGATAACGCCGCTGTTCCTCCTGAATAAAATAGGGATAGAGCTCTATCTGATTCATGGACGGCGTAACGCCCGTTTCTTTCAGCAGTATGTCGATATGCTCCGGCAGGAAGTTACAGACTCCGATGGAGCGCACGTAGCCGCGTTTTTTTGCTTCGATCATGGCCTGCCATGCCTCAACGTACAGACCGTCCTTCGGATTCGGCCAATGGATAAGGTACAGATCGTAGTAATCAAGCCCCGCACGGTACAGTGATTCTTCCACCGTATACAGCGCCTCATCGTAACGGTGGTGTCTGCCCGGCAGCTTGGACGCGATTATAAGCTTGCTGCGGGGTACCGAAGCATGGCGTGCGGCGTAGCCGACGATACCTTCGTTCTCATAGTTGAATGCGCTGTCTATAAGTGTATAGCCGGTTTCGACCGCATCCTGAATAGTTTTTATGCCTGATGTGCCGCGCAGCCGGTAGGTGCCCAAACCGATGACGGGCACCACAAGCCCGTCGTTGAGCACAATGCGCGGAACTGAGTTTTGATCAGCACTCATCAGTTACCTCCTGCCGTATTTCTGGCTGAAAGGTAGCATGCACTGTGTGTGAAGTCAAGATTCGCGGAGCCTGTCTGCGCAAAAAATATGCCTGTGCGCAGCTTTTTTTTACTGCCTTCAGCAGCCTACAGCTTTGATGCCAGTTCCTCCCACCTGCCGTACTGGCGCTCAAGCTCTGCGGTAAGTGCGGTGTATGATTCATTCAGCGTACCGAGCTTGCTGTAGTCCGTTGAGGCGTCCGACATCTGGGACTCCAGCTGTGTCTTGCGGCTTTCGTTGCGGGCGATCGCTGCTTCAAGCTGCTCGAATTCTTTTTGTTCTTTGAACGTCAGTTTCTTTTTTTGCTGTGGTGCCGCCGCTGATGCCGCGCCCTGTGCCGCATGATCCTGTTTTTCCGCAGCTTTAGACGCCGCTTTAGCTGCTTCTTTAGATGCTGCCGCTGCTTGCGCCGCTTTTTCCTTGCGGTATTCCAGATAGTCTGAGCAGGAACCTGCGAATCCTGATACGCCGCCGTCATCCTCAAGAATAAAAAGCGAGTCAGTGGTCTTGTCCATAAAGTAGCGGTCATGACTGACTACGAGCAGGCATCCCGAAAATCCGCTCAGAAACTGCTCCAGAATATTGATCGTAAATATGTCGAAGTCGTTGGTGGGCTCGTCCAGAATAAGGAAGTTCGGATTTGAGATGAGCAGCCGCACCAGAAACAACCGTTTGCGCTCGCCGCCGCTCAACGTGCTGACCGGTGACACCTGTATTTTGCCGGAAAAACCGAATTCATCCAGAAACTGTGAGGCGCTGTAGGATTTTCCGTTGTTCATGGTGATGATGTCAGCCGCCTCTTTAACGTATTCCAGTACGGACAGTGAGGTATCTTTGAATACGGGATTTTGCTGGTAGTAGGCGAATACCGTGGTTTCGCCGGTGACCACGGTGCCTGAGTCCGGCGGAATGGCGCCGGTGATTATGTTCAGCAGCGTGGATTTTCCGGTACCGTTGTCACCGAATATGCCGATTTTCTGTCCTTTACTGAAAGTATATGAAAAATCTTTGAGGACAGGCATCGTGTTTCCGGCGCTTTCTGCTTCTCCTGCATAGCCTTTTGGAAAGTTTTTGCAGATACGGTGCAGCTCAAGAATTTTGCCGCCCTGCCTGCGGCCTTTGACTTCAAACGTAAAGCCTTTGTCTTCGGTGAATTTTTCCCGGTTTATGAGCTGCATGTCACGCTGTATACGTGCCTTGGCTTTGGTGCCGCGCGCGCAGGGGCCGCGCATGAGCCAGTCGCGTTCTACTCGGAGTACTGCTTCTATGCGGCGGTCGGTGTTCTGCGCCACCTGAATTTCCGTCTCTTTTTTTTCGAGATAGGAAGAATAATTGCCCTGATACAGCTTGATGCGGTGATGGTCGATTTCATAAATGTTGTTGCACACGTTGTCAAGAAAGTACCGGTCATGGGTGACCATGAGCACGCTGCGGTCCGTGGTGCGCAGGTAGTCCTGCAGCCAGCTTATGGTAGAAATGTCAAGATGGTTGGTCGGCTCGTCAAGCAGCAGAAGTTTTGTATCTTCCACCAGAACCTGCGCGAGCGCCACTTTTTTTATCATGCCGCCGGAAAGCGATCCCATCCTGCGGGTCATGTCGGTGATGCCGAGTGTGCTGAGGATAGAACTTATCTGTGACTCATAGTTCCAGAGGTCTTTCTGATCCATGAGAAGCATAAGCTCATCGTACCGTTTCTGTACCGCTTCCTCGTGCTGTCTGCCAAGCTGCGCGCAGATATCCTGATATTCCCGGATGATCTGAAGCTTGGCGCTTTTTGAGGCAAAGATGTGCTCACGGATTGTATTCTTCGGCTCAAACTGCGGATCCTGCGGCAGATATGAAACGCCGGCCTGCTTGTTCAGAACGACGGTACCTTCGTCCGGTACAAGCTGCCCCGCTATGGTAGCGAGCAGCGTTGATTTCCCGGTACCGTTTCGTCCGATTACTGCAGCTTTGTCGCCCAGATTGAGACCGAACGTTACGCCGGAAAAAAGCGGCTCTTCGCGTCCGATTTTTGCAAGGTTGTTTATGGAAAGCAGGTTCATGATGTTCTACTATATCAGAATCGGGGGAGATGGACAAAGGGGCTGACCGCGGTCAGCCCCTTTGTCTGCGAGTTTGTCTTCGACAAACTCGGGGTGGAATGTCTGACTGCGGTCAGCCCCTTTGTCTGCGAGTTTGTCTTCGACAAACTCGGGGTGGAATGTCTGACCGCGGTCAGCCCCTTTG
>CACZQF010000154.1 GCA_902783245.1 uncultured Spirochaetaceae bacterium
GGCGTGCAAAGCCCTTAAAGAGCAGGGATTGCAGGTAGTGCTTGTAAACTCCAATCCCGCTACGCTCATGACCGATCATACCATGGCCGATGCAATCTACATTGAGCCGCTCATTCCCGAAACCATCCAGCGTATTATAGAAAAAGAAAAGCCCGACAGCATTTTATCATCTCTGGGCGGCCAGACCGGCCTGACATTGTGCATGGAGCTGGCAAAATCAGGATTTCTGGAAAAGCACCATGTCCGCCTGCTCGGCGCCAAACCCGAGACTATAGACAAAGCGGAGGACCGCCAGCTGTTCAAGGATACCATGGACTCCATCGGCGAGCCGTGCATCCCGTCAAAAGTGGTGACCACGCTTGAGGATGCCCTGAACTATGCTGACAATGTGATCGGCTATCCTGCCATAATACGTCCTGCATTTACGCTCGGCGGTACAGGCGGCGGCATAGCCTATGACCATGCGCAGATGCAGGAAATAGCCCAGAACGGCCTGCACCGCTCGCCCATCCACCAGATTCTGGTAGAAAAATGTATCTCCGGCTGGAAGGAAATCGAATTCGAAGTAATGCGCGACCATGCAGGCAACGTGCTCACCGTATGCTCCATGGAAAACTTTGATCCGGTGGGCGTGCATACCGGCGATTCCATCGTCATCGCACCAGCGGTTACGCTGAGCGACAAAGAATACCAGATGCTGCGGTCAGCGGCGCTCAATATCATAAGCTCGCTGGGTATGGAAGGCGGCTGTAACTGCCAGTTCGCGCTCAAGCCCGACAGCTTTGAATACGCCGTCATCGAAGTGAATCCTCGCGTGTCACGGTCATCCGCGCTTGCCTCCAAAGCCACCGGATATCCTATTGCAAAAGTTGCTGCACTCATAGCCATCGGCTATACGCTGGATGAAATACCCAACGCAGTTACCCAGAAAACCGCCGCATGCTTTGAGCCGGTGCTTGATTACGTAGTGGTCAAAATGCCTAAGTTCCCGTTTGACAAGTTTGTCTATGCAAAACGGGAGCTTGGAACGCAGATGAAGGCAACCGGAGAAGTCATGGCCATCGGTCACAATTTTGAAACGGCCATCATGAAAGCAGTACGCGGTGCAGAAATCGGCGTAAACTCTCTTAACCTTCCGTTGTTCGCAGAGGAAAGCGACAAACGTATAAAAGAGCGCGTCGGCGAATGTACTGACCAGCGCATTTTTGCCGTGTTCCAAGCGCTGAAGCGCGGCATCATGACTGTAGAGCAGATTAACGCCGTCACCAAAATAGACATCTGGTTCCTGGCACACTTGAAAAACCTTGCCGACATGGAGCAGGAATTCGCCGCCATCAAAAAGTCCGGTACATCCGGGACGCTCACGCCAGACTTGTATCTGGCCGCTAAAAAATACGGATATCCCGATGCCGTCATAGAATCATTGAGCGGCGTGCATATTCCCGGCAGCGGCGGAAGCCTAAAAGAAGCGGCGGAAGCTGCCGAGCTTCTGAAGCAGGGCAAACTTGCCCATATTCCTGAAACCTACAAAATGGTTGATACCTGTGCAGGTGAATTCAACGCCGAGACACCCTATTTCTACGGCGGTTTCAACGCGGAGAATGAAGCATCCCTGTTCCTGAAGGAGCGGCGTGACAGTGGAAAAATCAGCCGCAAGGGTACGATCATTGTTTTGGGCTCCGGTCCCATCCGTATCGGTCAGGGTATTGAATTCGACTATGCCTCCGTACAGTGCGTATGGGCACTGAAAAAGCTGGGCTATGACGTAGTGACCATCAACAATAATCCCGAGACCGTATCCACCGACTTTGATACTTCAGACCGCCTGTATTTTGAGCCGCTCACACCCGAGGACGTTATGAACGTTATCCACACGGAAAACCCTGTGGGTGTAGTGGTGGCCTTCGGTGGACAGACAGCCATCAAGCTCACCAAGTTCCTTGACAGCCAGGGTATTCAGATACTCGGCACCAGCGCGGACTCTATCGATATCGCAGAAGATCGTGAACGGTTTGAAAAGCTCTGTGACGACCTTAAGATCAACAAGCCTAAAGGAGAGACTATCTTTACTACGCAGGAAGCGCTGGCCGCCGCAAAACGTATCGGCTATCCCATCCTGCTGCGCCCGTCCTATGTACTGGGCGGACAGAACATGATCATTGCCTTTACCGAAGCTGACGTAAAAGAGTATATGGGTATTATTCTTGCTCAGGGCATTGAAAACCCCGTTCTCATCGACAAGTACCTTATGGGAACCGAGCTTGAAGTTGATGCTATCTGTGACGGTACCGACATCCTTATTCCGGGCATCATGGAGCACGTGGAGCGTACCGGCATCCATTCCGGCGACAGCATCGCCGTATACCCGTCATGGAACCTGAACGACATTCTTAAAGAAAAGATTATACAGCAGTCCAAGGAGCTGGCCATTGCGCTCGGCACCAAAGGTCTGGTAAATATTCAGTACCTTATCTACAACAATGATCTGTACATCATTGAAGTGAACCCGCGCTCAAGCCGCACGGTACCGTATATCAGCAAAGTTACCGGCGTACCTATGGTAGAGCTTGCCACACGCGCCATGCTCGGCGAAAAAGTGAGCAAAATGGGCTACGGTACCGGGCTGTACCGCATACCTCCCTACTTTGCTGTAAAAGTACCGGTGTTCAGCTTTGAAAAGCTCATGGACGTAGACACCCATCTGGGCCCTGAGATGAAGTCTACAGGCGAAGTGCTCGGTCTTGCCTCCACCATGGAGGAAGCCGTTTTCAAAGGACTTATTGCCGCAGGCTACAACATGAAGCGCAGCGGAGGCGTGCTGTTCACTGTACGTAAAACGGACCAGTTTGAAATACCCGACCTGGCACGTAAGTTCTACGACATGGGCTTTAAGCTCTACGCTACTGAAGGTACCGCTAAAGTTATCAGCGATTTCGGTATGGAAGTGACCGTCGTAAACAAGATTTCCGAAAACCCTGACGACAATCTGCTTACCCTGCTCGACACCGGTAAAATCGACTATGTAATCTCCACAAGCGCAAAGGGACGTAATCCTCATGCCGACAGCGTGCGTATGCGCCGCCATGCAGTAGAGCGCGACATTCCGTGCCTTACCGCCATCGATACGGCCAACGCCATAGCAAACTGCCTTGCCAGCCGCTATTCCGCTGAAAATGTGGAGCTTGTAAACATCAACGACCTGCGCGAGACCAAGGACAAGCTCAGATTCAGTAAAATGCAGAGCACCGGCAATGACTTTATCCTCATCAATGCCATGGCTCAGGGCGTTGCAAACCCCGCCGGCCTGAGCATCAGACTGTGCAACCGGCGTACCGGCATAGGAGCAGATTCCCTCGTGCTGATCAAGCGCAGCGCCTCGGCCGACGTGTACATGCAGTTCTTTAATCAGGACGGTACAGAAGGCGCCATGGCCGGAAACGCCATACGCTGTGTGGCAAAGTATATCTTTGACAACAACATCAACGGCATTGCCGCGCGCCATGCGCTCAAAACCGATCCTACGGCAACCCTTACCATAGAGACCGCAAGCGGCGTACGTAACCTGACGGTATACCGTACCAACGGCAAGGTATCCTCCGTCACTGTAGATATGGGCAAACCCGAATTCGATTCATCTGCTCTGCCCACCACGCTGGAGGCAAAGCCCTTCCCGCTCACCGCACTCGGCAAGCAGCACAAAGAGTTCCTGCCTAAAAAAGCTATAGTGAACGAGCCGATTACCGTGGACGGCATGCAGTTCAATGCCACCTGTCTTTCCGTAGGTACACCGCACTGCGTCATTTTCTGCGGATTTGTGGATAAAGTAGACGTGGCGCGCATAGGCCCGCTGTTCGAGCATAACAGCGTATTCCCGGACCGTGTGAATACCGAATTTGTACGCGTAGCCGATCAGAACCGGCTCAAGATGCGTACCTGGGAACGCGGCAACGGCGAGACGCCAGCCTGCGGTACCGGTGCATGCGCCGCGGCTGTAGCTGCAGTTCTTGCAGGCTACTGCCACCTGAATGAAGATATCACCGTGGAAGTCCGCGGCGGCGAGCTTATCGTCAAGTATACCGGCGATACCGTATATCTGACCGGCCCTGCTGAGCTTGTTTACGAAGGTACGGTAGAAATCTAAGGTCCGGCAGGCGCAAGCTGAGCGTATTTTAGTCTCAAATGGAGTCTACTTGTGACGCAAGTAGACTCCATTTTTGTCTCAAGTAGACTGTACTTTTGTCGCAAATAGACTGTATTTTAGACACAAGTAGACTGCACTTGAGGCTAAAATGGACTCTGTGCCGTGCAGACAAATTCTGCGGAACCTGCAGAAAAAAAGCTTGCTGCATCTATACAGTCAATCTCGTAAATTTATGTCGACAATTCAATACTATCAAGCTTGCACAAAAGTACGTTCTAGCCATATAATTTATTCAGGAGGTAACAATGATTATTACTAAAAACGTAAAAGACACAGAACTGACGCTTTGTATAGAAGGCCGTCTGGATACTACTACTGCTCCCGAACTTGAAAAAGAACTTGCACAATCCGCAGATTCAGCAGATTCGCTTGTTATTAATTGTGAAAAACTTGATTACATCTCATCTGCAGGCCTGCGTGTACTGCTTGCCGCTCATAAACAGTTTTCAAAAAAGCAGGGACTTACCATAACCAATGTAAATCCGAATGTCATGGATATTTTTGAAGTCACGGGATTTAAGGATATTCTTAACTTCAAATAAAAATAACGGGCAGAACCTATAGAGAACCTGCCCGTTATTTTGTATATAGCGCTTCCTGCAGCCGCAGCCAGATACAGATTATCCGGCTGCAGAAAGGCTCAGGTTTATTCTGTTTTGTCTCCTGATCCGTCTTTCGGCTTATGCTGAGCCAGGAAATTCGCATAGATCGCGCCGGAGATATTATGCCAGGTGCTGAATACCGCGCCGGGAATCATAGCCATCGGATACTGTGCAAATGCCGTACGTGCAAGACTTACGGCAAGGCCGGAATTCTGCATGCCGACCTCGATGGACAATGTACGCGCCTTGCTTTCATTGGTCTTAAGCAGTTTGCCGACCATGTATCCTGTAAAATATCCGAGCAGATTATGCAGAATAACCACCACAAACACCACCACGCTTGATTTGCGCAGGTTTCCGGCATTTGCGGCAACCACAGCTGCTACAATCGCTACAATAGCAATCGTAGAAACAAGCGGCAGAACTTTCACAGCAGCCTGAGTAAACTTGGAAAAGAAATAATTGACCACAAAACCCAGTACAATCGGAATGAGCACTACCTGAACAATGGACAGGAACATGGCAACCATATTAACTTCTACCGTAGCACGCAGATAGAACCAGGTCAGGAACGGCGTCAGGAACGGAGCGAATACCGTAGAAACGGCGGTCATCCCGACAGAAAGCGGAACATCTCCATGTGCCATAAATGTCATGACGTTAGAAGATGTGCCGCCCGGGCAGGTACCCACCAGCATAACGCCTATTGCAATTTCCGTAGGCAGCTGGAAGATTTTAATCAATACAAACGCAATCAGCGGCATCAGCAGGAACTGAGCCAGAAAACCCGTAATAATATCACGGGGACGGCTGAACACCACTTTAAAATCCGCGGGTTTAAGCGTAAGCCCCATACCAAACATAACAATACCAAGCAGCGGATTCACCGCGGAAGTCTTGATCCAGCTGCAGGTGGCTGGTCTGATAAACGCCAGGGCAGCCACTACAATAACGATCGCTGCCATCCATTTACTTACCCATGCACTGATTTTTTCAAAAAAACGTAACATCAGATGCTCCTTTTGAAGTATTAGTAAAGCGATTGTAGCATTAATACAGAAAATGGTAAACTACTTTCAGCAGAAAACTTGCATGCTCCGTTATCGGTTGGTACAGAGCCTGCGCTCCACTACCAGGAATATCAGCTGGATTGCCGAGCAGACGATTATGTAGATAAAAAAGATATCGAGGTATGCTTCTATATAATTATAGCCGTATGCGGCTTCTATTTTTGCAATGGCCGTAATGTCTTTTACGGTCATCAAAAAAGCAAGGGAAGTTTCTTTGAACAGATCAACCGTAAGGTTGCACAGATTCGGCACCGCGCTCACTGCCGCCTGCGGCAGAATCACGTAGCGGAAAGCCTGCATTTTATTGAACCCCAGCGCACTGGACGCATCCATCTGCTCCCTGCTCACCGTCAGGATTGCCGCACGCAGCAGCTCCGCCATACCGGCGGTATTATGCAGGGTAAATGCCGTCACTGCATATATCATAGGCGGCAGATCAAAAACATTATACGAAGAATGACATGCCTTCAGCAGCATATTGATAAAGCTTGGCAGCAGGCTGTACACCAGCAGAATCCGCACCATCATCGGCGTACCGCGGATAAAAGAAATATACAGCCGCACTGCGCTGGAGAAAAAACGTATGCGGTATATGCGCGCCAACGCCATAAAAAACGACGGCACCGCCGACAGCAGCAGTGCCGTTCCGGTTATAAACAATGCGGCAGGCACACCTTTGAATGCCAGAAAAAACGTCCGTATAAGAAAACTGGTATTCAACTCCACGTTCGTTCCTCCGTCCCCACAACGGCCAGCCCTTTTGAGCATGCCCGTTGTACCCGCATTAAAATCTGCTCAATACTGACCGTAAGCAGCCAGTAGATAAGTGCCAGCGCCGCATAAGTCTCAAGCCCGTGGCCGCCATACGAGCGTTTCACCATTATCTGGGCCTGCCCCGCAAGATCCACAAAACCTATGGTAAACGCGAGCGACCCCTGTTTGAGCAGAATTATAATCTGTGTACAGATATTCGGCAGCGCGGCCTGCGCAGCCTGAGGTACAACTACGAGCACGGCAATCTGAAACCTGTTCATACCGCAGCAGAAAGCCGCCTCGCGTTGTCCGTTATCCACAGAACGGTATGCGGCGCGGAAAATCTCGCAGAACGCGGCGGCCGACAACATAGTAAGCGCAGCCACCACTGAAAAAAACTTTCCGTTGTATGTGCCTGCAGTTCCCGGCCTGCCGCCTCCGGCCGCACGCAGTAAAAGCGGCAGCCCGTAGAACACAATGAACAGCAGTACGATGGACGGGGTACATCGGATTACATGCACATACGCCAAAGAAATCCCGGAGGCAATCCTGTTGCCCGACATTCTTCCCCATGCAAGCAGCACACCGAGCACAGTACCGCATATAAGCGAAAGCAGCAGTACCAGCAGCGTAATGCCCGTATAGGGAAAAAGCTCTGTGAATCCTTTTATGATATAAGAGACGTCAAACGGACGCATGTATCAGAGAATATCATTCTTTTACGTATTTTGAAACATCTTCACCAAAATATGTTTGGGCAAGCTTGGCATAGGTACCGTTCTCATGAAGCTTCTTGAGCGCGGCGTCATAGTCGGCGGCAAGAGCCGTCTGCTTTTTGTTGAACAGCGGCCAGGTAGGAATCGCCTGATAAATGACATAAGAAAGTTTGTCCGCAAACTTATGATATGCACCATCCGCAGCAAGCACATTGCGCTTATATGCCACCTGCAGGTCAAAAAAGCCGTCATACCGCTTTTCAAGTACCCATGTATAGGACTCAGGAATATCAAAAACTTCTGACGGCACCAGCTTGATCTGGGCATCAGGATGAGCTGCATTAAAGTCTGTAATAATAGAATACTGCGCTGACTGCGGTGCGATCGGCACCAGCTTGCCGCTGAACCGCGCAAAGCTTTCAAGATCATGAATCACCGGCTCATTTTCCTTACGGAATGTAAGTCCGATAATGCTCGCTCCCAGATACTGCTGGGGGAACAGATATTTTTCGCGGCGCTGGGGCGTAGACCATGCGCCCTTTATACCGACCTGATACGTACCGTTTTCAACGCCGATAAGCAGGTCATCGTCAGACGTCGGCACAAACTGAATGTCATACTGCGGATACAGTTCGCCAATGCTGCGCCACAGGGCAACCTCAAAGCCGTCCGATTCTTTTTTTTCATTCACATAAGTATACGGCACATAAGTCTGTGTGTGGGCCACATACACCGTCGTTTTGCCGGCAGCGGCAGGTTCCGTTTTTTTAGCGCATCCCGTTCCCGCCGCAATCACAAGCAAAAAAACCGGCAGGCTCCGCAGCAACGGGCTGCGGGCTGCGGACCGAACCGCTGTTTCCAGTAAACTTCTTTTCATAATAAACTCCCTCTTCTTCCGGTTTTCACCGGTTTAATAACCCCACTATTTCAGTAGGGTTATTGAGAGTATACGGAGTTATTATAAAAAAGTAAATATGATGGATATTCCGAAAAAGTCACGAACACGAGTTTTTCAAGACTCTCAGATTTTATTGCCCGGCACGGTCAATATACGCAGCGGCGCTCAGAGCTGCCACATTACCTTCACCTGCAGACTTCACGTACTGGTACGGCGTGCCGGTAATATCGCCTGCAGCAAAACAACCGGGAATATTCGTTTCCAGCTTACGGTTAACGGCAATATGGTTGCCGTCCATCGCAAGTCCCTGCAGCAGCATAGATGGAGCGATACTGCTGCGCAGGATAAAGAAGCAGTCTGCCTGTATGGTTTTCTCACCATCCTTTGAAGCAACTGTCAGACTCCTTGCTTTCATATCACCTGTAAGCGCTTTCGGCGTGCCTTCCACAATATGTACATTCTGAGGGAACGGGCCTGCGCCCTTATACAATGGAATGTAATGAACCTCAGAGCAGATAGAAGACAAAAACTCCGCTTCTTTTTCCTGTTCTTTATCTGCTCCGATCACTGCAACCGGCTTACCCTTATACAGCATGCCGTCGCATGTAGCGCAGTAACTCACTCCGCGGCCTAAAAACTGCTCCTCGCCTTCATAAGGCTTACCGAAACTTACGCCCGACGCAATGATGACCGTCTTAGCATCATACTGAGTCTGCCCTGCCAGCAATGAAAAATGATCACCCATGGGGTATACGCCTGTTATGCGCTCGTCCGTTATATCAATATGCATCTGCTTAAGGTGATCCAGAAAAGCCGCGGCAATCTCTGCGCCGCTCTTACCGTAGAAGCCGGGATAGTTGTTGATCTGGTGTGCCTTTGAAAGCTTCGGGCTGATATCCTTACTGCCGAACAGCAGGATTGACTTACCGCGGGCAGCGGCGGTCATAGCGGCTGAAACACCGGCCGGGCCGGTTCCAATAATGGCTATATCAAACAAATCAGACATATTCAGTACCTCCACATTTAATAGTATACAATATTTATGGATAAAATCAATACCATTTGTACATCATTTACAGGATTGCGTACCATCCTCCGCTGCGGTATACTCTTCACGTGCGTGACTCTAAACAGGAAACATTTACAAATCCGATTATATTTGCCGACTATTCCGATCCCGACGTTATCCGAGTCAGAGACATCTACTATATGACGGCCTCAAGCTTCAATTGGACGCCGGGGCTGCCTCTGCTCATGTCACATAATCTGGTTGACTGGAAGCTTATAGGATATGCCTCCCCGCAGATTCCTCTGCCCCAGTTCGATAGTCCCCGGCAGTCAAAAGGTATCTGGGCACCGGCACTGCGCTATCACAACGGTATGTTTATCATTACAGTAGGATTGCCCGACGAAGGGATATTCGTCACGCAGAGCAAAGATTTTACCGGTCCATGGACACCGTTACGCTGTATCAGGCCGGCATGCGGTTTTATAGACCCCTGCCCGCTCTGGGATGATGATGGAAAAGCATACATCGTTCATGCATATGCAAAAAGCCGCATCGGATTCAACAGCCGCATCGGTATTTTTGAGATCAATTCTGATACGCTCGAATGTATCGGCGAAGACATCTGTATCTTTAACGGCGAAAAGACACAGCACACTATAGAAGGTCCTAAAATATATAAAAAAGACGGCTGGTATCATATCTTTGCCCCTGCCGGCGGTGTCAAACAGGGCTGGCAGACGGATCTGCGCTCAAAAAACATCATGGGTCCCTATGAGGAAAATATCATGCTCCGTCAGGGCGGCAGTCACATAAACGGCCCCCATCAGGGCGGACTGACAGATACGCCGGACGGTTCCTGGTGGTTCCTGCATTTTCAGGACCGGGGAATCTACGGCAGAGTGACGCTGCTGGAACCCGCAGCATGGAAAGACGGCTGGCCATATACAGGAACAAGCGCGGCAAAAGCCGGCGCGGAGGTACCGGGCGAACCGATGGACTCATACCGGATGCCGGTTAGCGGCGCCACGCAGATCACACAGGGAATTCCTGCTGACGCGACAGATGATGATTTTCCGGCAGGCAGACCGGGACTGCAATGGCAGTGGCAGGCAAACTATAAAGACAGCTTTATACTGCCTCATAGCGGCGGGGGGCTGTATCTACGGGCGTTGCCCGGGGAAACGCCCGGGACAAAGGCCCCAGCATCCGGCAGTACGGCGGCAGGCATACAGCCGTCCGCGCATAATGCTGCCGGTACCCCGGAACCGCTCTGGAATCTGCCGAATCTGCTCACACAGAAAATCGTGCATGAAAACTTTGACGTCGTCATGACTACAGACGCAGGCGTCCTGGGGGCCGGAAGCAGGACGGGCCTTGTCTTTACCGGAGGCCAATACGCCTCTATAGGCATAGAGCACCTTGCAGACGGCCGGTGGCAGTTATACTACCTTGAATCAAGTACTGCGCAGGATCCGGAAAAACGGACGGACGCTATAAAGGATGCTTGTATGCTGCCTGCTTTCCCCGGCCCGCTGGCTTTCCGGCTTTCGTTCCGAGCCTTGCCGGTTGATGCAGCGGCCGCCGGAGCCGGAACTGCCGACAGGACCAGACCGTCACGCGGCATCTGCACCTTTTCCGTCGAAACAACAGCTGAAAACATTCCGCAGCAGCTATGGACACCACGTGTGCCGCCCTATGTACCAGCAGGAGATGTATGGGTCGGCGGCAGGATCGGCATGTACGCCTCCGCATCCGGAGCTTCCGAGGATCCTGCCAAAGCCGGATATGCAGTTATAACACAGTTCAACGTTATAAAACAGCCGCGCTCATAAAAGATGCGTATTTCATCAAAATCCCGCTTCCGCGGCTTTTTCACGCTGTAATATCCACAAACACGCCCCGTTCATATGAGAAAAGATCTTTCTTTCTACCCCAATGTATGATATAGTAAAAATGCTGTATAGCTTACATATGATACGGCTCATTTTCCGACACGGGACTGCCTGCGGCGGATCATACACAAGAGGTTATATGGAAAAAGCGGAAGTCACTACAGAAAAAACCGAAAGCCTGCGTACACGACTTGCGGTTCTTATCGGTGCAGGACTAGGAATTGTGTTTCTTATAAGCGGACTGTTCATCACCTTGTATACAAAAACATCGCTTGATGAGCTTACGCAGAATTACTTGTGGACACTGACTAAAGATAACGCAGCTTCTTCAAAACTTACCTTTTCTGCGGCCTATGCCAACTGCCGTTCGCTTGCGCTTGCATTCGGAGAAATCGGCTCCATCACCCGCCTGAACCGCCGCGATTATATCAACAAGCTGCTGGAAGACACACTTAAAAAAAGCTCGGAGTATGTGGATACCTGGACAGTATGGGAACCCAATGCCGTTGACGGCCTTGATTCCATGTTCGCCGATACCGAATATCATGACAGTACCGGCCGTCTGATTCCCTACTGGACTAAAGTTAACAATAAAACTGAATGTACACCGCTCACCGATTATGAGGGCAGCTTCTGGTATGACAATCCGCTGCACAGCCCTACCGGCATCATGATAGAGCCGAACCTGTATGAGCTGCAGGGACAGAAAATGTTCGTGGCCGGCGTAGCATTCCCCATCAAAAATGAAGCGGATCAGCCCATAGGCGTTGTAGGCATAGATTTTGATCTGTCACGCATTGCCGGTGAAATGCTCGATACAAAAATCTTCAAAAGCGGCTATCTGCTGCTTATTTCCGACGGCGGACTTATTGCTGCAGGTCCTGACGCAGACCGTATCGGTGCTCCTTCCGATATGGTTTCCCAGCATGCTGAAAAATTCAATCAGGCAAAGCAGGACAGAAAACCGTTTGTTTTCAAGGAAAAAGACACTATCTTAAATAAATACTGCATGAAATACATCGTTCCTTTTACGGTTGAAGACGCTGCTGAAACATGGTATCTGGCGCTCGTAGCTCCGGTATCTGAGATCAACGGTAATGCGGCGTCCATCTCACGCCTTATCATCAGTATTTTCATCGTATCACTGATCATTGCGCTTATACTGGTATTCGTACTGCTGTCATCAGCCGTCAACCAGATCAAAGCCGGTATGAACGCCATGAAGAATATCGCGCAGGGCGACGGTGACCTGACGGTCAAGCTTGCCGTACATAAAAACGACGAGATAGGCCGCATGTCCAAATACTTCAATCAGACCATAGAAAAAATCCGGGTCGCCATGCATTCGGTACGGAAAGTGTCGCTCACCATGCGTGAAATGGGTGTTTCGCTTGCCGATAACATGAACGAAACCGCAGCTGCGGTAAATGAAATTAAATCCAATATTGACAGCGTGAACGCGCAGGTACAGCGGCAGGGAAATGACGTAGGTCGTGCAAACAGCTCCGTGGAGACCATTGCCGACAGCGTAGGCCGGCTCATGCAGGACATCCAGACGCAGTCCTCGAGCGTGGTACAGGCATCCTCGGCCATTGAGGAGATGGTCGCCAACATCCGCTCTGTCACCCAGATTCTGGAAAAGAACAGCGGATCCATGCGTTCTCTTGGAACAGCTTCTGAAGAAGGCCGCCAGAGTGTCGTGCGCACCGTTGATTTTACCACCAAAATCGAAGAGCAGTCTCAGTCACTGCTGCAGGCCAGTACAATCATTCAGAACATTGCAAGCCAGACCAACCTGCTGGCTATGAACGCTGCTATTGAGGCTGCCCATGCCGGAGAAACAGGTAAAGGCTTTGCCGTTGTTGCCGATGAAATCCGTAAGCTTGCCGAAGATTCCAACAAGCAGGGTAAAACCATCACTGACAATCTTAAGGACGTACTGAGCAGCATCCATCAGGTTACTGCCGCCACCACCGCGCTGCAGGATAAATTCAACCAGATCTATGAGCTCACCAAGACCGTTGAGCAGCAGGAAGCCGTCATCATGCACGCCATGCAGGAGCAGTCCGAAGGCGGCGGTCAGGTGCTTGACGCCATGAGACAGATCAATGAAATTACCGTAAACGTCAAAACAAGCGGCGATGCCATGCAGGAGGCCAGCAGTGCCGTAAGCAGCGTTATGAGCGAGCTCATGCGGCTTACGCAGGAAATTACCGGCAGCATGCAGGAAATGACGCTTGGTACTGCAAACATCAACGAGTCCATCAACAATATCAACGACAATACTAAGCAGACCAGAGACAGCATCGAGCACGTGGTAAACGAAGTAGAAAAGTTCAAGGTAGAGTAAGGATCCCATAAGCCGTTTTTTTAGACCGGGTGCGCAGCGCTTGCCGCCCGGTTGGAAAAGGAGATATAGAAAGCGGGAAGCAGATATTCTCACTGACCGTGTTTCTTGGGATACTATTTTCGGTCACACTTGCGGTTCTCGGACTACTATTCCGGCATCCGTTTTCCTATGCGTTAGGTGCCAGGGGAGACCTTATGCCGGAAGTCGAGAAGTACGTTTCTGGGCTTGTCATAGGAATCCCGGCAATCGTACTGGGAAATGTCCTGACTGTATTCCTGCAGCTTGAGGGAAAACTTGCCCATGCAAACATCGCAGTATTTGCAACGGTGATTGTCAATCTGTGCGGGGATTCCTTCAATATATTCTTTCTCAAAGGAAATATGCTTGGGATGGGGATTGCGACAAGCCTCAGCTATTATGCGGCTCTTGTGGTGCTTCTTGTCAGTTTTATGGATAAGGATTCCATGTTCCGGTTCAGTTTAAAGGAAATAGGATGGAAGTATGCAAAGGCACTTATAGAAAAAGGGATGCCAAAAGCAACCAGAAGGGTATGTAATATCATAAGGCCGATTGCCATCAACTATATGATTATAATGATTGGCGGCGTCATCGCCATGTCAGCGTATTCTGTACAAAAGAGCTCAGGGGATTTTCTTGAGCTTCTTGGAACCTGCAACGGGGATGTTATCGTGCTGTTATGCGGAATCTTTTGGGGAGAAGAGAATGAGCAGGCTTTAAAGGACACCATGAGGATTGGTTACAAGGTCGTATTCATAGGTTGAAGACTAATCAAGTAATCATTACTATTTGATAAGATTTGCAGGCGGCAGGCGGAACACCGTGACAGGCTTTAAAGACATTCTGAGCATCAAATAAAGGCACGCCATAAAATCAAATATCTGTACGCTTGCGCAAGGCTCAGCTGATGGGGCGTCCCTCCGGGCAGCATCTGGGCTTTGATTACATACAGGCAGTTGTAACGCAGTTTTTTGGTATCCGCGACATTCGCCTTGTAAAGGCGGAAGGTCTGGATATTGAGGGTGCAGATGTGCGGGCGCTTCTGGGTAGGCAAAACGAGACTATCAGTTTCCCCGGGCATCTGATTTCAAATAAAGCACATTGAATCAGTACCCCCTTTTCAGTACAATACATAGCTATGAAAGCAACTGAAACTATTATCTCTACGCTGCGGGACGCGCCCGCTGACGCTGTTATTGCAAGCCATATATTGATGATCCGCGCAGGACTTATCCGTAAGCTCGGCAACGGACTGTATACATACCTGCCGTTCGGTCTCCGTGCCTTCCGCAAGGTTGAGACGATCATCCGTGAAGAACTGGATAAAGCAGGATTTTCTGAAATAAAGCCTACCGTAGTCGTACCGGGTGACCTGTGGAAAGAAAGCGGCCGTTGGGAAACCATGGGCAATGAAATGCTCCGCGTAAAAACCAGAGGCGGTCAGGACATGGTAGTAAGCCCCACCGCAGAAGAAGCGTTCACCGCATTGTTCCGCGATGCCATCACAAGCTATAAGCAGCTTCCGATAAACGCATATCAGATAAATACAAAATACCGTGACGAAATACGTCCGCGCTACGGTGTTATGTGCGGCCGCGAATTCGTTATGATGGACGGCTATTCATTTGACGCGGACCAGAAATCGCTTGACGTTTCATATAACCGCTGGTCAAAGGCCTACCGCCGTATCTTCAAACGCATGGGCATCACTACTATTCCGGTACGTGCCGACACAGGCGCCATGGGCGGCTCCGGCTCCGAAGAATTTATGGTGGAAAGCGAAATCGGCGACAATACGCTTATTTTGTGCCCGGCCTGCGGATACGCTGCCAACGTTGAAAAAGCGGCCTGCGCTCCTGACGTCGCAAAGGACAAAAACGGCAGCGAGCTCGTGCCTGCTTCACAGCCCATAGAAAAAGTCCCCTGTCCCGGTGTTGAAAGCATCGAACAGATGGAAGCGTTCTTTAAGATGAGCGCACAGCAGTTCATAAAAGTGCTTATCTACAAAGTAATCAACGCTGCCATAGACATGCGCGGTGCGCCCGGCGCAGCAGCCTTTAAAACAGAAAAAGGTCCTTCCGGTCAGTACTATCCGGTAAGTTATGTTGCCGTGGCCATCCGCGGCGACCTCGACGTAAACGAAACCAAACTTGCGGCTGTTCTTAAAGCCAGCGAAGTAACCCTTGCCGGTGAGGAAGACGTCATCGCCTATTCCGGCGCACCCCACGGTTTTGTAGGCCCCGTCGGGCTGACTAAACTTCCCCTGCTGGCTGACCACAGCGTAATGATTAAAAAGGCGGACGGAACCTTTGACGTGCGGGTACACGATACTGTTACCGGCGGCGGAGAAAAAGATGTGGACAACATGCATGTGGAGCCTGTCCGCGACTTTACGCCGTTCATGACTGCCGATGTACGTACCGTAAAGGCCGGAGATATCTGCCCTGACTGCGGCGGAACGTTCTATACTAAGAAAGGTAACGAGCTCGGACACATCTTTAAGCTCGGCGATAAATATACCAAATCAATGCATGTCAGCTATCTTGATGTGAACGGCAAGGCACAGACTCCCATCATGGGCTGCTATGGCATCGGTCTTGACCGTACGCTCGCATCTATTATCGAAGAGCACCATGATGATGACGGCATTATCTGGACTATGAGCACGGCTCCCTATCAGGTGGTCGTAATCCCTGTAAAATATCAGGGCGCCATGAAAGAAACGGCGGACAAAATCTATGAACAGCTGACCGGCATGGGCGTGGAAGTACTGCTTGATGACCGCGATGAGCGCCCCGGTGTAAAATTCAAGGACGCAGACCTTATCGGATTCCCGGTAAGAATCGTAGTAGGTGATAAAAACCTGCCGAACGTAGAGCTCAAAGAGCGCAAGGCTGGTTCAAAGGCCGAGCCTCTGCTTGTACCTGCCGCAGAAGCCGCAGAAAAAGCAGCCGCCATCGTTCGCAGCGCGCTTGATGCGCTGAACGCGGAGTAGCCGCGTGCAGCATTCAGAACTTGTGCATACCGTATACGCGCGGCTGATACGCGCGCTGTATGCGGCACTTGCGTATGCCGTATGCGCATGTTTTCCGGCGGCAGTCCATGCGCTTCCGGGTGTCACACCGTATATTCCTGATACCTCAGGTGAATACGTGTTCTATGAGGATAAAACCTTTAACCGTACCTCCTGCATCGGCTTTCTCTATTATGATGACAGTACCTACAGCGCCCGCTACTATGCTCCCGCCGAAAACGGCCTTCCAGAAAAAAATATCGAGCTGCTTTTCACCGTTGATCCAACCGCTGATCATCTGGAAATGACCGGCGAACGGTTTATAACGGAGCTCACCGCCGAAGACAGCGATATCGTAAACTACCTGCATGATATACTGTACGAGCTTACCTCCCGCCGCAAAAAGCAGGGAGATGTATCGCCGCAGACAGAAACCATATCTGTACAAAACGGAGGCTTTGCCGGATGCGGTACGGAAAGTCCGCAGGACTTTATGCAGTTCGGCGGGCTTGTAACCATGCTCTATGACTGGCGTGTGCCGCTGTTCAATCTCAAGCGCATTACAGACAGCGGCGGAAAACTCCTGCTGCAGGCCGTCACCGCCGGATGCCTTGTTTCTTCACAGGACACTTCATTTTCTGACTTTTCGGGAATTCCCGCAGACTGTGCGGACAGCAGCCATCCTACGGCCATTAAAAATACAGAGCGTACCGAAGCTGCTTATACAGTTGAACGGTCGGAGGGAACAGTCACTCAGACGCTCACACTGGACTCCGCCTGGACACAGCCGTTTGACCAGATGTGGCTGCTTGGTGACAATGCGTACGTTGCGCTGAGCACCATGGAGCTTACCGACGGTGCAAGGCGCGACATGCTTGTACGCAGGTTACTTTTAAGCACGGAACATTCATATAATGTATGGCGTGATGTGCAGCTGACCGTACGGAACGGCCTTATACAGGTTTACAGCCGCTATTATCAAACCGAAGGAATACACTCAGCTGACAAAACGGTTCGCATAACCCGTGACTATAAAACCATCACCAATGCAGGGCTGAAGGGCGCACCGGATCTGTGCGGCTGGTTTTCGCTCACCGTGTTCGACTCCATATACAACAACAATACGTCTTATTTTGATACTATTCTGAAAAGCTACCGCTGCGTCAGCTCCAAACAATAAAAAGCACGCTGTCCGCTTTTTACGGACAGGCTTCAGTCAGACCAAAGTCCGGCGGAAGTCTGTCTGTAAAAAGAAAATTGCTTTTTGCGGATTTCGTTGTATAATAAAATAATATGATTCGCAAAAATGTTTTCAAAAAATGTGCCGCGGCCTTCTGTCTGTTCGCGGCCTGCATCACCTACGCACAGAGCGTACCGGATACGCCGGACACATTGGACACTCAGGACAACGGCACGGTACTGCGGCTTGATGATTTTATTTCTGAGTATGTGAGCCGGCGATGGACGGCCAATGACGGGCTGCCCGGCAACACTGTAACTGACATCATCCAGAACCAATCCGGTTATCTCTATATCGGTACCTATGACGGACTTGCCAAATTCGACGGCATTAAATTCACTATACTGAACAAAAGCGAAGATGCACGCTACGCATTTGAATCAGCCCGCTCATTGTTTGAGGACAGCCAGGGCAACCTCTGGTCGGGAAGCAACGATGAAGGTGTATTCTGCATAACGCCTGACGGCGAGGTACTCAGTTTTTCCGAAGAAAACGGTCTGCCGAATAATTCTATCCGGTGTATCTGCGAGGATACCATCGGCAATATTTGGATAGGTACCGCTGGCGGCGTGGTATACATCACAAAAACCGGCGCCGTTATCACGCCTGATCCAGAAGGCCTTGAGCGTTTCGGCGACAAACATCCGCGGTGCATCAGCCTGTACTGCGACACCGCCGGTCAGGTCTGGATAGCAAGCGCCAAAAAGGGCGGCATCTACTGCTATGCCAACGGCTCATTCACTAAGTATAATAAGATCACCGCATTTAATGAGCCGGAGGTCACGGTCGTTACGCAGGACAATACCGGCGTATTCTGGTTCGGCGTTTCACCGTGCTATGCCGTCAGAATAGACGAGCGCGGTTCCCGTGTATTCGATCTGTCCGATGATACACGGAAAATAACCATCATCAACTCCATCTATCAGGACACGAACGGTACCCTGTGGTTCGGTACTGACAGCGGCGTAGCAATCTATCGCTCGGGACAGATACTGCACTATACAGAAGCAAACGGTCTGGTAAACAACAGCGTCAATAAAATCATAGAAGACCGTGAGGGTAACATGTGGTTCGGCACGGACCGCGGCGGACTGCAGGAAATGAACCGCGGCAGGTTCAAGATCGTGCAGCTGCCCACATCCGTGAATGCCATAGCGGAAGGTCAGGATAACCGCGTGTGGGTCGGTACCGACAGCGGACTGTTCTGCTACCGTGAAGAAGGCGCGGACCGGCAGCTTATAGAAGAATATAACATCATCACCAGATTCTGCCGGAACGTTCGTATACGGCATGTAGGCTGTACTTCCGACGGCGACATTCTTATCAGCTGCTACGCCAAGCTCGGACAGCTCCGGTTCCACCCTGACGGTACGCTCGTACATCAGTGGCTGCCGGAGAACGGGCTTACTGGCGGTAAGATCCGTGTAGCCATAGAAGCATCCAATAAGGATCTTTATATTGGCACCACCACCGGATTGAACGTTGTCGATCATGAGACGGGCAGCATCACTATCTTCACCCGTGAGCAGGACCTGGCAAATGAGTACATCATGTGTCTGTATGAAGATCCCGCAACCAACCAGATATGGGTCGGTACGGACGGCGGCGGCATTTATATTCTGCAGGATAAAAAATTACTGCGTACCTATACCACAGCGGACGGACTGGCGGGCAACGTAATCTTTAAGATAAACAAAAGCAGCGACGGTTCGTTCTGGATCTGTACCGGCACCGGTATCAGCTGCCTGAACCGTGATACATTCTTTAATTTCAATTCATCTAACGGACTTGGTACAAGCGGCATATTCCAGATGCTCA